>CAZOUC010000056.1:0-10080 GCA_964582825.1 uncultured Enterobacteriaceae bacterium
GGTCTGGCCAGGCTGTCGCACCCCGGTATCTCCCGGGAGCGACGGCGCGGCGCCGTCGGCCGTCTGCGCCAGCAATGCGGCCACGGCCAAGGCCGGGTCGCCGGCGACGTCCCGCCCGCCGTCGCCAAGCAGGTCCGCGAGCGCTTCCGGCCCGATATCGGACAGATCAACTCCTTCTATATCAATATCTTGAAGAGATTTATTGATGTTTTTTATCTGGCTGGCCAGCAGCGCGGGAAAGCCGACGGCATCGCCACCATCGCCCGGTCCCGGCGTGGCCACTGCCGGCAGGGTCTGCACGTCGAGCAGAAGAAATCCGCTGTTTTGAATGGTCGATTGCACCTGGGTTCAAACCCGCGAGCGCCCCGTTTCCTGCCTAGGAGCAAATCCGATGCCAGCTTGACGCGGATTCAGTCGGTCGCGAGCAGGGCCTGCAGACGCGCGGCGACCTGGTCGAGGGGCAGCACCTCCTGTGCGGCACCGAGCGCAACGGCCGCGCCCGGCATGCCCCAGACGACACTGCTCTGTTCGTCCTGGGCGACGGTGCGCGCACCGGCTTCGAGCATGTCTTTGAGACCCTGCGCGCCGTCCTTGCCCATGCCCGTGAGGATCACGCCGGTCGCGTTGGGGCCGGCACTCTGCGCCACCGAGCGGAACATGACGTCCACGGACGGCTTGTGGCGATTGACCGGCACGCCGTCATTGAGCTTGCAGCGATAGCGGGCACCGTCACGAATCACCATCAGGTGACGGTCACCGGGCGCAATGTAGACGTGCCCCGGCAGGATCTGCTCGCCATCGCGGGCTTCGCTGACCTTCATCGCCGATGCGCGGTCCATCCGATTCGCGAACGGGCCGGAAAAACTTGCCGGAATGTGCTGGCTGATGACGATACCCGGCGTCGAGGAAGGCAGCGCTTCGAGGACGACGCGAATGGCCTCGGTACCGCCGGTGGAGGCGCCGATCGCAATCAGCTGGTCGGTCGTGCGGAAGTGCCGTCGCGACCGGGGCGGCGCGACGACCTCGTCGACCGAAGAGCTGGGCTGGACCTCCCGCGCCATCGGAGCCGGACGACCGGGCTGGCTGACCAGCTGCTTGACCTTCGCCTGCGACGCGAACTTGACCTTCTCGGTCAGTTCCTCGGCGTAGTCGCCGATGCTGTGTGCGAGGTCCACCTTGGGCTTGGTGACGAAGTCCACGGCGCCGTAGCCGAGCGCGTCGAGGGTGATCTCGGCCCCCTTTTCGGTGAGCGTCGACACCATGATCACCGGCATCGGCCGCAGGCGCATCAGGTTGCGCAGGAAAGTCACGCCGTCCATGCGCGGCATCTCGACGTCAAGGGTGAGCACGTCGGGATTGAGCTGTTTGATCTTGTCGCGGGCCACATACGGGTCCATGGCCGAACCGACGACCTCGATGCCGGGGTCGGACGACAGGATCTCGGTCAACAGCTTGCGAACGAGCGCGGAGTCGTCGACGACCAGCACCCGGATTTTGCCACTCATGCGCGCAGTGCCCGGACCTTCACAGCTGCAGGTGGTCTTCCAGACCGAGCTCGCAGGCCGCGGTGTACAGCGGCACCGACAGGTTGTCCCACTGCACGTTGCCGCCCTGCGCCTGCAGACTGCGGATCAGGGAGATCAGCAGCTGCATGCCGGCGACGTCGACGCTGATCACGTCCTCCAGGTCGATGGCCACGGTCGCGGGCTTGGCGTCAACGAGCGGCTGCAGCGCCGCTTTCAACTCGACGACGTTGCCGATCTCGAGCGCGGCCGGCAGGCGTAGGCTGCTGCGGTCTCCCTGGGTGTCGATCGGCAGGTCCACGTCTCGTCCTTCCGCGCGTCTAGGCGGCCGATGCCGCGTTGTCCTGGCGTTCGTTCAGCACGGTGCTCATGATGCCCTGGGCGAGCAGCTTGTCCGCATCGAGCAGGATCAGCAGCTTTTCGCCGCGCATGCCCAGGCCCTTGACGTATTCCGAGCTGATGCCCTTGCCGAACTGCGGCGCCTTCTTGAAGTCCTCTGTCGCGATCCTGTGCACCTCGGACACGGCGTCGACGACGATGCCCACGAGCCGTTCCTGATCACGGAACTCGAAGCGCACCAGGATCACCACGGTGCGCTCGGTCAACTCCAGCGCCGGCATGTCGAAACGACGCCGCAGGTCGATGATCGGCACCACGTCGCCACGCACGTTGATGACGCCCATCACGAATGCCGGCGTGTTGGGCACCCGGGTCACCGGCTCCCAACCCTGCACGCTCTGCACGTGCAGGATGTCGATGCCGTACTCCTCGTTGTTGAGGAAGAACGAGAAATACTGGCTGCTGTCGCGGTCCAGCAGGTCGTCGCCATGGGCATCCTGTGCGGCTGACTCGTTCACCGGTACTCCTCAGGCATTACTCGCGACCAGGGTGGGCGCGCGCTCGTCACGACCACGGCTGAGACGCAACAGGCCGGCGATGTCGACGATCAGCGCGACCTTGCCGTCGCCGAGGATCGTCGCTCCGAGCAGGCCATCGACCTGCACGAAGTTGCTTTCCAGGCTCTTGATCACCACCTGCTGCTGCTCCATCAGCTCGTCGACGGCGACCCCGACGACCTCCCGGCCGGATTCGACGATGACCAGCAGCCGCTCGTCGATGCCCTGTCCGCGCCCGGCCCTGGCCTCGACGCGCAGCACTTCACCCATGCTGATTACCGGTATCGCGTTGCCGCGCAGCCGGTACACGGTCGACTCGCCGGCGATGACGTTGAGGCGCTGCGGCTCGATCTGCACCGTCTCGATGATCGCCAGCAGCGGAATGATGTAGGTTTCCCCCTGCACGCGCACGAGCTGGCCGTCCATGATCGCGAGCGTCAGCGGCAGGGTGATCGAGAAGGTGCTGCCGACCCCGCGCTGCGAGTGCACCTCGACGCGACCGCCGATCTCCTCGATGTTGCTGCGCACCACGTCCATGCCGACACCACGCCCCGACACGTCGCTGACGACGTCGGCGGTGGAGAAACCCGGCATGAAGATCAGGTTGTGAATCTGCTGGTCGGTCAGTTCCTCGCCCTCCGCGACCAGGCCGCGATCGATGGCCTTGGCGAGGATCTTGTCGCCGTTCAGGCCGCCGCCGTCGTCCTGCACGCGGATGACGATATTGCCGGCCTCGTGCGAAGCGCTGACGTGCACGGTGCCCTCTTCCGGCTTACCGGCGGCGATGCGCTCCTGGCCCGGCTCGATGCCGTGATCGAGGCTGTTGCGGATCAGGTGCACGAGGGGGTCGCCGATCTTCTCGAGCACCGTCTTGTCGAGTTCGGTCTGCTCGCCGGATATCTCCAGCTTGATCTTCTTGCCGAGCTTGCTGGACAGGTCATGAACCAGGCGCGGGAAGCGGCTGAAGGTCACGCTGACCGGCAGCATGCGGATCTGCATGCAGGCCTCCTGCAGCTCCCGCGTGTTGCGCGTGAGCTGCTCGAGCGTGTCCGAAAAGCCGGCGTCGCGGCGGTTGTCGCCGTCGTCGTCGCGCGCGTACTGGCCGAGCATCGCCTGCGTGATGACCAGTTCCCCGACCAGGTTGAGCAGGTTGTCGATCTTGTCGATGCCGACGCGGATCGAGCCGCTCTCGCGCGTCGCGCCCTTCTTGCGGCGGTCGCCACTGCGGCGATCCTTCTTCTGCACGGGATCGCGGCGATCCTGCTGACGACGGTCGCCGCCGCCGCGTCGCTCGGGTGCCGGCGGCGCCGCCTTGAGCTCCTGGCCACGCGGGCTGATCTGCAGCTCGCACTGGTCCTCGACCCACTCGAACACCTCGCGGACCTGCGCCTCGTCACAGTCGCTGCTCAGCTCGATCGTCCAGGCGATGTGCAGTTCCTCCGGGTCCAGCTCGCCGAAGTCGGGAATCTGCTCACTGTGCGCCTTGAGCTCGATGTCGCCGAGATCACCGAGCGCACGCAGGATGTGCAGCGGTGAGTTGCCGGTGGTCAACAGGTTCGCGTGCGGCTTGAACTCGACCGTCCAGCCGCGGGTCGGCCCGGCCGCCACCGCGGCGGCTGTCGCGGCCGGCGCGGCCTCGGGCGGCGTCTCGTCGCCGGCCCCGCCCGGCAGGGCCGCCTCGAGCTGCGCGGTGAGCTCGGCGATCCGCTCGTCGTCGTACTCGTCGGTATGGATTGCCGCCATCATGTCGCGCAGGCAGTCGACGCACTGCAGGAACAGCTGGACCAGGTCGGCGGTGATCTGCTTCTCGCCGTCGCGCACGAGGTCGAGCAGGGTTTCCATGATGTGGGTGAAGCCGGCGATCCGGGAAAAGCCGAAGGTCGCCGATCCACCCTTGATCGAATGCGCGGCGCGGAAGATGTCGTTGATGATGTCGGCGTCGGCCTCGCCCGCCTCGAGGTTCAGCAGGCCGGACTCCATCGTATCGAGACCCTCGAGGGCTTCTTCCTCGAAGATCTGCCGGATTTCATCCATGCTGCTCATGCGTGCCGCTCTCGCCGGATTGCTCGTTCCCCTGGACTAGAAGCCGAGCGAAGACAACAGGTCGTCGACGTCATCCTGCCCCATCGGCGACTCGCCGGCCACAGGTTCTTCCGCTTTCTTCTCCTCGGCCTCCTGCTTCTTCGCGCCGGGCGTGACGCCCTGCTTGAGCTCGTCGATGTTGAGCGGAATCGTCAGCGACTTGACTTCGTTGGCGTACTTGAGCAGGTGGACGAGATTGTGCTGGGTGTCGTCGAGCAACGCCGTGACCTTCTTGATCGCCTGTCCGGCCAGGTCCTGGAAGCCCTGTGCCATCAGGATCTCGGTGAAGTAGGCGTCCACCTGCTTGAGACCTTCAGCGTTGGTCGCCAGCGGTTGAGCGAGCTTGGAGCGCGGCGATTCGGCCACCAGCTGCTCCGCGTTGGCGATCAGTTCGCGCACCAGCGGCATCGCCTTGTCGAGCACGTCGAGGGTCTTGCGCGCGGATTCCTCGCTCATCTTGACGACGTTGTCGAGCTGGCCCGTCACGTGCAGCGCCCCGGACTCGCCGTGGGCGAGGTAGGCCTTGCCGCTGTCTTCCAGTTCGAAGCTGTTGATGGCGGTGTGCAGGCCGCGCGCGAGCACGCCGAGGCCGTGGTAAATGCCCTCTTCCTTGGTGGCGTTGATCTGCTGGATGACCGTGAAGGCCGCGCCGAGATCGTCGTTCTTCAGGTGCCCGATCAGCTCGTGGGTCCTTTCCTCGAGCTTGCGCAGCATGTCGTTTTCGTCGAGCCGTTCGATCCCGGTATCATCAGCCACAATTAGCCCCTTAATCTGCCAGAGCGCGCGATCAGCCGCCCACGGCCTTGAATATCTTTTCGATCTTGGCCTTCAGGGTCTCCGGCGTGAACGGCTTGACGATGTAGTCGTTCACGCCCGCCTGGGCGGCCTCGATGATCTGTTCGCGCTTCGCCTCGGCGGTGACCATCAGGATCGGCAGCTTCTTGAGTTTCTCGTCGCCGCGGCAGGCCTTGACCAGGTCGATCCCTTCCATCTGCGGCATGTTCCAGTCCGTGATCAGGAAACCGAAGTCGCCGTTCTTGAGCAGCGGCAGTGCCGTGGCACCGTCGTCGGCGAGAGTCACGTCCTTGAATCCCAGATCGTTCAGGACCTGCTTGACGATCCGGCGCATGCTTTCGAAATCGTCGACTACGAGAACTTTGGTCTGGAGGGGTAAGCTCATTGCAGAAATATCCCAAGCCTAGGCGATGACGGGAGCGGAATGCGCGGGAGTGTAGCGCAGCTTCCGGGCCATCACCAGTCCCGCGAACGGCAGTCCGGAGGCCTCAGGAAAAGGGCTTGCGGAGCGCGTGCCGGGGGGCCAGCAGGTCGTCGATTTCGTGCTGCTCGCGCCGGTGCCGGTCGCGTCGTTCGGCCTCGCGCGCGAGCTCGAGCAGGCGCTCGAGACTGCGCTCCCGGCGGCGTGTGTCCTGCCAGGCGCCCGCGGCCTGGCGCACCGCCGCGTCGCGCTGCGCGACGCTTTGCTGCTGCACGGTGATGGTCCGCGTCAGCTGTTCGCGAAAGCCGGCCGCGGCACGCAGATTCCGGGCGTCGATTCCGGCCGCCCCCTGCTCGAGCCAGGCCCGGCCGTACTCGCCGAGGTAGTCCTCCAGCTGGCGCTGCTGCTGCTGCGCTTGCTGCAGGCCACCCACGGCGACGCCGAGGCTGCGTCGGCTGTTGCGCTCGATCAGCGAGGCCAGCTTGACCAGGGTCGCCAGGCGGCGCGCGCGGCTCACGCGCCGGCCTGCTGCGTCTCGGGCGGCGCGGTGCGGCGCAGCGCCGGCGGATCGGCGATCAGGTCCTGCAGCTGCTGCAGGCTGGTCGCCAGGTCGACCCGCTCGTCGAGACCCTGGCGCAGGTAGCCACGTAATGACGGCATCAGCGCGATCGCTGCGTCGGTGTCCGGATCCGAGCCGGCCGCGTAGGCGCCCACGCTGATCAGGTCGCGCTCCTGCATGTAGCGCGCGTACAGGCGCCGGAAGCGCTGCGCGCGCTGTATGTGTGCCGGCTCGGCGACGGTTGGCATCGCGCGACTGATCGACGCCTCGACGTCCACGGCCGGGTACTGGCCTTCCTCGGCGAGGCTGCGCGACAGCACCACGTGGCCGTCGAGAATGGCCCGCGCCGCGTCGGCGACCGGGTCCTGCAGGTCATCGCCTTCGACCAGCACCGTGTAGAACGCGGTAATCGAGCCGGTCCCTTCCGAGTTGTTCCCGGCGCGCTCGACCAGTTCCGGAATCCGCGCGAAAACCGACGGCGTGTAACCGCGCGTAGCCGGGGGCTCGCCGATGGCCAGACCGATTTCCCGCTGTGCCTGGGCGAATCGTGTCAGGGAATCCATCAACAGCAGCACGTTGCGGCCGCTGTCACGGAAATGCTCGGCGATCCGGGTCGCGACCCGCGCACAGCGCAAGCGCAGCAGAGGGCCCTCGTCGGCCGGCGAGACCACCACCACCGCGCGGCGCATGCCCTGCTCTCCCAGGGTGTCCTCGATGAATTCCCGGGCTTCGCGTCCGCGCTCGCCGACCAGGCCGACGACCGTGACGTCCGCCGCCGTGAACCGCGTCATCATGCCCATCAGCATGCTCTTGCCGACGCCGCTGCCGGCGAAGATTCCGAGACGCTGCCCGCGGCCCACGGTCAGCAGGCCGTTGATCGAGCGAACGCCGACGTCCATCGGCTCGCGGATCACGCGGCGGCGCATCGGGTTGATCGGCGCGGCGAGCAGCTCGCTGGCCTGCACCCCGCGCAGCGGCCCCCTGCCGTCGAGCGGCCGGCCGGCAGCGCTGAGCACGCGGCCGAGCAGCCCGTCCCCGACCGGGACCTGGTCGCCGTGGGCGAGCGGCACGATACGGGCGCCGGCGCGCAGCCGCTCGAGTCGGTGCAGGGGCATCAGGTAGGTCGTCGAACCGGAAAAGCCGACGACCTCGGCGTGCGCGCCGCCGCCATCGGAGTGAATCAGGCAGCGTTGGCCCAGCGCGGAATTGAGGCCCTCGGCTTCGAGCGCCATGCCGACGACCCGGGTCAGCCGTCCCTGCACCAGCGGTCGGCAGTCGAGTCTCGCGGCGGCTTCCAGGTCACGGTAGCGGCCGAGGATGCGACTGGCGACGACGCCGGGAGTCTCGACGTCACGGCTCACCGCGAGCCGCTCCCGAACAGGTCCTCGATGGCGTCGTTGAAGCGCTGTTCGGTGGACCACTGGATCAGCGACTGGCCGTGCTCGACCCGGCAGTCGCCGCGCTCGAGGTCGGTGTCCACCTCGAGCTGCCAGTCCTCACGGCGCAGTGCGGTACTGCTCACGGTCTGCATCAGGGCGTGGTCGTCCGGATTCAGAAACACGCGAACGTTCGCCGCGCCCACCGGCATCGCGGCAATGGCCTCGCGAATCACCTGGCGAATCAGCATCGGGTCGGTGACCAGTTCGCGCCGCACGACCTCGCGTGCCACCTGGATCACCAGCCGCCCGAGCACGGCCTGCAGCTCGTCTTCCTGCGCCGCGACCGGCGCCAGCAGGTTGTCGAGAATCCGCTCCAGGCGCTGCCTGGCGTCGGTGACCTCGGCGGAGCCCGCGTCCCTGCCAGCCGCGAGGCCGGCCTCGTAGCCGTCCCGGTAGCCCGCCTCGCGGCCCTCGGCGTAGCCCTCTTCGCGGCCGGCCTCGGCGGCTTCGCGCACCACGCGCTCGAGGTTCTCCGCGGTGACCGAGGCCGACCAGGCGCCCTGCCGGATCCCGTCGAGCAGCTGTTCCTCCAGCGAGGGCGGCGGTGCGTCGCGCGCGTCGCGCCGCGCCTCCTCCCGTTCACGCTGGCGATCCCGGCGCGCGGCCGAGGCCCGCACGACGGTGCCGTCGGACAGGGAGTCGAGCTCGACACGCTCGAAAGCCGCCGACTCGTCGGATTGGATCCGCTTGCCCTGTGCCATTCGCGCGTCCGCCGGCTCAGATCATCATTTCGCCGCCGCCACCGAGCTGGATCTCGCCGGCATCGGCCATGCGCCGTGCCGCCGCCAGGATCTCGCGCTGGGCGGCCTCGACTTCGCTGACGCGGACGGGGCCCTTGACCTCGAGATCGTCGCGCAGCAGTTCGGCGGCACGTTTGGACATGTTGCCGAAGATCTTCTGTTTCATCTCCTCGTCCGCACCCTTCAGGGCGATCACCAGCACCTCGGAGGAGATTTCGCGCAGCAGGGACTGGATGCCGCTGTCGTCGATGTTCTTCAGGTCCTCGAACACGAACATCAGGTCCTGGATGCGCGTGCCCATGTCCTCGTCGACTTCCTTGATGTTGTCCATCAGGGTCGTCTCGACCTGGCTCTCCATGTTGTTCATGATGTCGGCCGCGAACTTGACACCGCCTAGGTAGACGTTCTGCGGCACGCCGACGCCGCCGACCTGTTCCTCGAGCACCTGGTTGAGGTGCTGCAGAGCCACCTGGTTGACCGAGTCGAGCGAGGCGATGCGCATCATCACGTCGGTACGCGCCTTCTCGCTCATGTACGACATCACCTCGGCGGCCTGGTCCGGGTAGAGGTAGGAAATCAGCACCGCCTGGATCTGCGGGTGCTCGCCCTTGATCGTCTCGGAGACCAGTTTCGGGTTCATCCAGCGCATGGCCTCAAGACCCTTGGTCTTGTCGCCCATCAGGATGTGGTCGATGATCGACGAGGCGCGCTCCTCGCCGAGGGCCTCGATCAGGACGTTGCGGATGTAGGAGTCGGCGCCGACACCGAGGCCGGACGCGGTGTAGGCTTCCACGAGAAAGCCCTCGACGACCTCGGAAATACCCTCGGAGTTGACGTCCTGCATGCGCGTCATCTGGCTGCCCAGGGTCTGCACTTCCTTGGGCGTCAGGTGTCGCATGACCTTGGCGGCCGCCTTCTCGCCGATCGCGAGCATCAGGATGGCCGCCATTTCCATCTTGCTGAAGCTGGGATCCACCGCCGGCACTTCCGCCACCTTAGCGCTCTCCTGCTACCGGGGGGGGGGCTCAGCCCTCCCGCACCCACTTGCGCACAACCTGCGCGACCCGCTCCGAGTCTTCCTCGATCAGGGTACGCACCGCGGCCAGCCGCCGCTTCTGTTCGAGGTCCTCCGGCGGCTTGAGCAGCGGGTCCTCATCGATGCCTCCGGTGGCTTCGCGTGCCGCCCGCTCGCGCGCCGCGCGTTCCTCCTCGTGGATGCGGCGGATCTCCGCCGCCGAGGCGCTCAGGTTGCGCAACACCGGTCGCAGCACGACGAACACCAGCACCAGTATAAACAGGATGCCCGCCGCCTGGCGCAGCACCGGAAAGAACCAGGGCTGCTGGTAGAACGGTATCGGTTCGATCTCGACCTCCTGCTCCGGTTCGATCACGAACGGCGCATTGACCACGTTGACGCTGTCGCCGCGCGCCGCGTCGAAGCCGACCGCGTCGCGCACCAGGGTCGCAATCCGGGCGAGCTCGGCGTCGGTCCACGGCTCGGTCACGGGCTCGCCGCTGTCCGGATCGGTACCACGCCGGTTGTCGAGCACGACGGCCACGGTCAGGCGACGCATCCGGCCGACCTCGTGGCGCGTGTAGCTGATGCTGCGGTCGAGTTCGTAGTT
>CAZOUC010000057.1:0-9940 GCA_964582825.1 uncultured Enterobacteriaceae bacterium
CGTGACGACCGCGACTTGTCCCGCCAGGTCCATCGTCGAAGCGCGCCGCTCAGTTGCCGAACAGATTCGGCATCTGAGGCATGTCCTGGGGCGTGCCGACGATTGCGCTGCTGGCGCCCGAGCGACCGTATTCGGTCAGTGTCATCGTGCTCTGCTGCGGCTTGCCGTTCATCTGCTCGCGGGTTTCGCCGCGGACGAGGCCGAAAGGCACCTCTTCGCTGACCCACATGGTCGACTCGCTGCTGATGTCGATGGTGCGGAACATCATCTTGCTGCTGGCCGAACCGCTGCCCTCGATGCGGCGGGCGTCGAAGCTGCCGCCAGGGGTTTCCACGCGCTCCCTGCCCTTCTCCTCGAACTGGTACTCGACCTTCACGCCGAGCGCTTTCATCGCCATGCCCGCCATCGCGCCGCCGCCGCTGACGCGCATCGGCTGCTGGCCGCCCGTCTGCATGATCACTTCCTTGCCGAATCCCTGCAGGTTGTTCACCGCGTTGGCCGGGTCGCTGTTCAGCGCGCTGGCCGCGACCAGGGTTTTCAGCACCACCGGCTCGCCATCGGCCTTGCGCTCGCCGTCGCGTCCGAGCTTGAAATTGTGCATCTCCGTTTCCAGCCAGTAGTGCGTCTCGCCGTCGCGCTGCTCGCTGCCGAGATGCTTCTGGGTCATTACCGCGACCGTGCTGCGGCCCTTGTGGTCCACGGTCAGGACCTCGCGCTTGGCCCAGGAGCCTTCCGGCGTCGCCGCGGCGAAATCGAAGGTCTGGGCCTGCACCGGACTGCTCGAGCCCATCAGCAGGACAATGGAAAACAGTAGAGACAGAAGCGGCATGTGAATCCCCCCGGCGCCGGTCACGTCAGCTTTCCGGCAGCTTATCCCGCGCTCGCGACACCATCAAGGCAGCCGTGTGACCGGTGCCTGCAGCGAGGCCGATTGGTTACCATGCGGAGAGTTCCGCCGCGGAGTCAGAGTCATGATGCGCCACCTGCCGCTGATGCTGCTGTATGTCGCAGCGGTGTCGGCCGAGCCGCCGGATGCAGTCGATCCCGGCGCGACCCTGTATGCGCAGCACTGCGCCGCCTGCCACGATGCAGCGGACCATCCCGCGCCCGCCCGGGAACGGCTCGAGGCCATGCCCCTGTCACGCATCGCCATGTCGATGGAATTCGGCAAGATGCAGCCCCAGGCCGCGCAGTTGTCGCCGCAGCAGCGCCGACTGCTGGCGAACTGGCTGGCTTCCGCGGACGACGAGGCGCGCGACGCCTGGATCACCGCGCGCGCCTGCTCCGCGGCTGCGCCCGAGCCGGTGGTGGGCAGCGAGCAGAACTGGGGTTTCGGCAGCGACAACGCGCGGCTGATCGACGCCGGAGTGGCAATCGATGCCGGTAACGTGCACCGCCTCGAACTGGCCTGGGCTCTGGCCGTTCCGCAGGCGACGGACATGCGTTCGCAACCGGTCGTAGCCGGTCCGCTGCTGTTCCTGGGCACGCAGAACGGCAACCTGCTGGCGCTCGATCGGGAGACCGGTTGCGTGTACTGGCGCTACGCGGCCGCGAGCACGATCCGCTCCGGTCTGAGCCTGGCGCGCGACCCCGACGGGCAGCCCCTGCTGTTCTTTGCCGACGACATCGGGCACGTCTACGCAATCGAAGCCGACAGCGGCGCCGAGCGCTGGCGCGTCAGCCACAAACCGTTTCCGACCTCGGTGGTGTCCGGCTCGCCGAGCTACCACGACGGCCGCCTGTACCTGCCGGTGTCGTCCTTCGAAGTGGCTGCGGCCGGTATGCCGAGCTGGGAGTGCTGCCGGTCGCACGGCGCCGTCATCGCGCTGGACGTGCGCGACGGGTCGCGGCTGTGGTTGCACGGCACCACGCCCGAGGCGAGGCGCACCGGTGAGAGCGCGGCAGGTGTGCCCAGTTGGGGACCATCCGGCGCCTCGGTCTGGAGCACGCCGACGATCGATGCCGAGCGCGGCGTGCTGTACGTCGGCACCGGCCAGAATTTCAGTCCGCCGGCCACCTCGACCAGCGACGCGGTGCTGGCTCTCGACCTCGAGACCGGTGCGCGACGCTGGCACTTCCAGGCCCTGGCCGGCGACGTGTGGAACGCGGCCTGCCAGCTTGGCGGTCCGAACTGTCCGCCGGCCCCGGGCCCGGACTGGGACATCGGGGCGTCCGTCGTGCTGGCCGAGCGGCCGGACGGTCGCGACGTACTGCTCGTCGGGCAGAAATCCGGCGAAGTGATCGCGCTCGACCCGGACCGGTCGGGGCAGCTGCTATGGCGCCGTCGCCTCAGCCAGGGAACCGCGAACGGCGGCAACAGCGGCGTGCACTGGGGCATGGCCAGCGACGGTAAGGCGGTGTACGTGCCGATCTCGGATCCTGACTGGCAGGTCGAGGGGTACACGCCGCGTCCCGGCATCTACGCCCTGCAGGTGACCGACGGCAGCCCGCTCTGGTCGCACCCCGTGCAGCGTGGCTGCGCCTTCGACTACCGGCTCGCGCCGCGCGCCGGGCTCGCCGAGATGCGCCAGGGCAGCAGCGCGGCCGCCTCTCCCTGGGCCGAGTGCTCGTACTTCTTCGCACACTCGGCGGCCGCGGTGCTGGCCAACGGCCTGGTGTACGCGGGTGCGCTCGACGGCCGGCTGCGCATCCTGGATGCCGCCGACGGGCGTTTGCTGAGGCTGCTGGAGACCGCGCGACCGGTGCAGGGTATCAACGGTGTCGACGGCCATGGCGGCGCGATCGACGTCGGCGGCGTGGTGCCTGACGGCCGCGACCTGTTCGTACTCTCGGGGTACAGCATGTTCGGGCAGATGCCCGGCAACCTGCTGCTGGTCTATCGCCTGCCGGAACCGTCGCTCAGCGTTCGATGATGCCCCGTTCCCACATCTCCGGCGCTTCGTAGCCGAGCAGGTTGACGATCGTTGCGGCGATGTTTGCCAGGCCCAGATCCGGGTCCTGCCGCAGGCGCAGCTCGCCGGCGCCGTAGACCGCGAACGGTACCGGATTGAGGCTGTGGCTGGTGCGCTTCTTCGGCCGGCCCGCCTCGTCGCGGACGACGTCCCCGTCGCGGGTGAACTCGTACATCTGTTCGGCGTTGCCGTGGTCCGCGGTGACCAGGGCGACGCCGCCGATCTCGTCGATGACCGGCAGCAGGCGCGCCAGCGCCAGGTCGACGGCCTCGACGGCGATGATCGTGGCGTCGAGGTTGCCGGTGTGGCCGACCATGTCGCCGTTGGCGTAGTTGACCCGCGCAGTCTGCCAGCGCCCGCTGCGCAGCTCCTCGATCAGGCGGTCGGTGAGCTCCGCCGACTTCATCCACGGGCGCTGTTCGAAGGGTACGCGGTCCGATGGAATCTCGATGTAGCGTTCCAGCGCGGCGTCGAACTGTCCGCTGCGGTTGCCGTTCCAGAAGTAGGTGACGTGGCCGAACTTCTGTGTCTCCGAGATCGCCAGCTGCGTCAGGCCCGTGGCCGCGAGGTACTCGCCCATCGTGTGTCGGATCGCCGGCGGCGGGACCAGGAAGCGCGCCGGCAGCTGCAGGTCGCCGTCGTACTGCAGCATGCCCGCGAACACGACACGCGGCCGGCGGCCGCGGTCGAAGGCCGTGAAGTCGTCGTTCTCGAAGGCCTGGCTGATCTCGATCGCGCGGTCGCCGCGAAAGTTGAACAGCACCACGCTGTCGCCGTCCAGCACCGGACCGACCGGACCGTCGTCGTCGGCCACCACGAATGCGGGCAGGTCCTGGTCGATGACGCCGGGATTCTCGTGGCGCGCGGTTTCGATGGCGGCCTCGGCGTCGGGAAAGCGGCGCGCGTCACCGTGGACGTGGGCCGCCCAGCCGCGCGCGACCATGTCCCAGTCGGCCTCGTAGCGGTCCATAGTGACCTGCATGCGTCCGCCGCCGCTGGCAATGCGCGCATCGCAGGAGTCGAATCCGGCCAGGAAGGCCTCGAAGGGTCGCAGGTAGTCGAGCGCCGAGGTATCTCCGACGTCGCGCCCGTCGAGCAGCACGTGGACCCGGATACGCCGCACACCGGCCTCGACGGCGGCGCGGATCAGCGCCCGGAGATGATCGACATGCGAATGGACGTTGCCGTCGGAGAACAGGCCGAGAAAGTGCAGGGTCGAATCGTTCTCGAGCACGTTGCCGACCACCTCCTGCCAGGCCCGGGCCGCGAACAGGTCTCCGGAGGCGATCGCCTCGTTGACCAGCGCCGCGCCCTGGTTGAACACCTGGCCCGAGCCGATCGCGTTGTGACCCACTTCCGAGTTGCCCATGTCGCCGTCGCTCGGCATGCCGACCGCGCGGCCGTGCGCCTGCAATCGGGTTGCCGGGCAGCTGCGTAACAGGTAGTCGAGGACCGGCGTATTGGCGGCACGCAGGGCATTGCCCTCGTCCCGCTCCGACAGGCCGATACCGTCCATCACCACGGTGAGGACCGGGCCACGGGGCGGTGCAAAGTCGGCAAGCGGCTTGAGTTTCAAGGCGAGGGACCTCCCGGCGAATACCTGAGCGGGCCTTGCCGATGGCGGGCCGACCTGCGAAGGCGCTCACGGTACGTACAGAAATTCGACGAACGGGCGCTGAATTGCGCCTGACCGCGGCTGTCTAAGGAGCCGGATTATCGTTAATATGGATCGTCAAGTCACGGAGTCCGCATGGCACGGGAACTGATCATGACGCGAAAGCTGCTGCGCAAATCGCTGCCCCTGCTGCTCGGGGCGGTCGTTGCCGTCACCGCATGGGCCACCCTGCCCTCCGACACGTCGTTTCGCTTCGACCCGGTGCTGAGCACCACGACCAAGGACATCATCCGCAACCTCGAGAAGTACCACTACCGCAAGGCGCCACTCGACGACATCATGTCGTCGCGGGTGCTCGACAGCTTCCTCGAGCGCCTCGACGGCAGCCGCAGCTACTTTCTCGCCAGCGATATCGCCGAATTCGAGGGCTTCCGCTACCAGCTCGACGACGATCTCAAGCGCGGTCGCCTCGACACGGCCGCGCAGATCTACGATCGCTACCAGCAGCGCGTCGAAGCGCGCCTGTCGTACCTGGTCGAGAACCTGCCGACGATGCTGGCGACTATGGATTTCACGCAGGACGAGTCACTGGTCATCGAGCGTGACCAGCTGCCATGGCCGTCGACCCCGCAGGAAGCCGACGAGCTGTGGCGCAAGCAGATCAAGGCGAGTGCGCTGAGCATGAAGCTGGCCGGCAAGGACATGGCGGGAATCGAGGACCTGCTGCTGCGTCGCTACGGCAACCAGCTGCAGCGGGTCCGCCAGATCAACGAGGAGGACGTCTACCAGCTGTTCATCAACTCGTTCACGGAGCTCTACGACCCGCACACCAACTATTTCAGCCCGCGGACCACCGAGAATTTCAATATCCAGATGCGCCTGTCGCTGGACGGCATCGGCGCGGTTCTGCAGCAGGACGAGGAGTACACCAAGGTGGTCCGCCTGGTGCCGGCCGGCCCCGCCGACAAGCAGGGCGAGCTGCGCCCGGCAGACCGCATCATCGGTGTCGGCCAGGGCGCCAGCGGCCCGATCGAGGACGTCATCGGCTGGCGACTCGACGAAGTGGTCGACAAGATCCGCGGCCCGCGGGACACCGTGGTGCGTCTGCAGGTCCTGCCCGCCGATGCGCCGGAAGGCGAGATCGAGCTGATCAGCATCGTGCGCAACCGGGTAAGGCTCGAGGAACAGGCCGCCAGCAGCAAGGTGCTCGACCTGTGGCACGAGGGCGAACTGCGCCGCATCGGCGTGATCGACATCCCCGCTTTCTACGAGGATTTCGAAGCCATGCGCCGCGGAGACCCGAATTTCCGCAGCACCACCCGCGACACGCGCCGCCTGCTCCGCGACCTCGTCGAGAACGAACAGGTCGACGGGGTCATCGTCGACCTGCGCAACAACGGCGGCGGTTCGCTGCGCGAGGCGGAACAGTTGACCAGCCTGTTCCTGGAGTCTGGCTTCACGGTGCAGATCCGTCACTCCGACAGCAAGATCGAGCGCCACGGCAAGAACCAGCCCGGGCGTTACTACTCGGGTCCGATGCTGGTGATGATCAACCGGCTCAGCGCCTCGGCCTCGGAGATCTTTGCCGGCGCCATTCAGGACCACCAGCGCGGACTGGTCGTCGGCAGCCAGAGCTTCGGCAAGGGCACCGTGCAGACACTCACGCCGCTGTCGCACGGGCAGTTGAAGCTGACGCAGTCCAAGTTCTACCGGATCTCCGGCGACAGCACCCAGCACCGCGGTATCGTCCCGGACATCACCTTTCCGCACACCTACGACCCGGACCGGGTCGGTGAAAGCGCCCTGGACAACGCCCTGCCGTGGGACCGGATCCGGCCCATCAGCTACAGTCCCTTCCAGGACCTGCGCGGGCTGCTGCCGCTGCTGCGTGAACGCCACCAGGACCGGGTCGAAAGCGACCCGGACTTCATTTACCTGCAGGATCAGCTCGCCCTGAGCGAGGTCTTCGACGATCGCACCGTCGTGTCCCTGAACGAGGCCGAGCGCCTTGCCGAACGGGCGGCGCGCCGCGAAGCGCAGCTGGCGATCGAGAACCGGCTCCGGCACGCGAAGGGCATGGAGCCGCTCGCGAGTCTCGACGACGAGTCGCCGCCGGCCGAGCCGGATATCGCGGCGGATCCGTCCGCCGCGCCGGCAGAGGACCCTGCCGCAGGGGACGATATCGCGGCGATCGATCCGGACGACGTGCTGCTGACCGAGGCCGGCCTGATCCTGCTCGACTCGATTCACTTCGGCCAGCGCCTGGCCACGCGCGAGCCGGTGTCCGTTTCGCTGCGCTAGCCGAAGGCGGCTGCGGTGGTTTGAACGGGCCCTAGGACGGCGTCCGCATCGTCACGAATTCTTCCGCCGCGGTCGGATGAATGCCGATCGTGGCGTCGAAGATCGTCTTGGTGGCGCCGGCGTTGAGCGCTACTGCAATACCCTGGATGATCTCGCCCGCATCCGGACCGACCATGTGTGCACCGAGCACGCGGTCGCTGCGGCGGTCGACGACCAGTTTGATCAGCGTGCGCTCCGGGTTGTCACCGAGCGAGTGCTTCAGGGCGCGGAACTCCGAACGGTAGACGTCGACCTCTTCGTAGGCCATGCGAGCCTGCTCTTCGGTCAGTCCGACGGTGGCGAGGTTCGGCTGGCAGAAGATAGCGGTCGGCAGGTTTTCCACGCTGACGCTGCGCAGGCGGTCGTGGCAGAGCTGATCCACGACCGCCATGCCCTGTTCGATCGCCAGCGGCGTCAGCTCCGCACCGCCGATCACGTCGCCGATCGCGAGGATCTTCGGGTCTGCGGTCTGGTACCACTCATTGACCACAATGGCGCCGTTGTCGCGGCATTCGACCGCCGTGTGCTCGAGCCCGAGACGGGCGGTGTTGGGGTGACGCCCGGTGGCGTACAGCACCATGTCCGCCTCGATGGGTTCGCCTCGGCTCAGTCGGATCAGGAGGCAGCCGTCGTCGCGCCGCTCGATGCCCTCGACTTCCGTCTCCAGGCGCAGGTCGATGCCCTTCTGCTCCAGTTCGCTGGTCACGTGGCGGCGCAGGTCGCCGTCGAACAGTCTCAGCAGTGGTGCGCCGCGGTAGACCTGGGTGGTGTGCACGCCGAGTCCATTGAAGATGCCGGCGAACTCGACGGCGATGTATCCGCCGCCGACCACGACCAGACGTCGGGGCAATTCGTCGAGGTAGAACAGGTCGTCCGAGGTGACGCTGTGCTCGTGACCGGGAAACTCGGGTACGTAGGCGCAGGCGCCGGTGGCCACCAGGAAGTGGCGGGCGTCGATCGTACGATCCCCGACCTGCAGGCGCGGTCCGCTGACGAAGCGGCCGTGACCGCGGATCAGGTCGACGCCACTGTCGTCCAACAGCCGGCCATACACCTCGTTGAGCCGGCGGATTTCGCGGTCCTTGCGTTCGCGCAGTACACGCCATTCGAAGCCGGGCGGCTCGATCCGCCAGCCGAAATCGGCGGCGTCACGGATCTCCTCACTGACGTGCGATGCGTAGTAGAACAGCTTCTTGGGGACGCAGCCGACGTTGACGCAGGTACCGCCCAGGTCCTTTTCCTCGACGATGCCGACCCGCCAGCCGGCCTGCGCGGCCATCCGGGCGGCGCGCACACCCCCCGAGCCCGCGCCGATGACGAGCAGGTCGTAAGCCGAATCGGCCATGGATCATCTCCCGGTTGCTGCCGTCATTGTGCCGCAGCCACGCGGCAAAACGAAGACGGTCTCAGACGCTCAGGTCGACCGCCTGGCGCCGCCGGTCGACGCCCCGCCGCAGCTCGTGCGATGCCGGCCACGACCGGGCGCGGCGCCGACGGTCGGGCTGTCGCCGACGCTCCGGCGTGGCCGTCGGATTCCGGACGACGGCAGGTTCAGGGTCGGTCGCGGGCGTCGCACGAGGGGTCGGCCTGCTCGCGTCAGGTGCCACCGGTACGGTGATGCGCGGGAGATCCATGGCTCTGATTCGGGACTGTTGGCTCTTCAGCCCTTATCGGCGGGCGCGTCAGACTCTTGAGTCGACAGCGCTAAAGAAACTTTAATAAACAATATGTTGAGTGATTAACTTGATAAAGTTTCAAGGGTTTTCGCCGCGGTACCAGTCGAGCTTGCCGCGCAGGCGTACGACGTCGCCGACGATGATCAGCGACGGCGGCCGGGGCGGTTCCGCCTCAATACGCTCGGGCAGCGAGCCGAGGGTTCCGCTGATGACGCGCTGCGTGCTCAGGGTACCCTGCTCGACCACGGCGGCGGCGGTATCGCCGTCGAGGCCGTGTGCCTGCAGTTGTTCGCAGATGTCCCGAATCACGGCCGAGCCCATGTAGAACACCAGAGTCTGCGGGCTCCGGACCATCTCGCTCCAGGGCAGCTCGAGACGTCCGTCGCGACGGTGTGCGGTCAGGAAGCGCACCGACTGCGCGTAATCGCGGTGCGTGAGCGGTATACCCGCATACGCCGCGCAGCCGGTGGCCGCGGTGATGCCGGGCACGACCTGGAACGGAATCCGGGCACCGGCCAGGTGCTCGATTTCCTCGCCGCCCCGGCCGAACACGAAGGGGTCGCCTCCCTTCAGGCGCAGCACGCGCCGCCCGGCGCGGGCCAGCTCGACCAGTCGCGCGCTGATCTGTTCCTGCGGCAGGGTGTGGTTGTCCCGCGCCTTGCCGACGTAGATGCGTTCGGCATCGGCGCGCACCAGGCGCAACACCTCGTCGCTGACCAGCCGGTCGTACAGCACCACCTCTGCCAGCTGCATCAGTCGCAGCGCCCGCAAGGTGAGCAGGTCCGGGTCACCGGGTCCAGCCCCGACCAGCCAGACCTCACCGATGGCCGTGCCAGAGTCCCGGTCGAGTTCCTCACCGAGCAGCTCGGCTGCGCGCTGTTCGTTGCCGGCGAGCACGAGGCCCGGGATCGGGCCGTCGAGCAGGCGCTCCCAGAACCGGCGCCGGGCATCGAAGTCCGCAAAGCGTTCCTTCACGAGGCCGCGCTGGCGGCGCAGCCAGTCGGCGAGCCGTCCGTAGCGCGCCGGCAGTTCCTGCTCGAGGCGCGCGCGCAGGCGCCGGGCCAGCATCGGTGAGCTGCCGCTGCTGGAGATCGCCACGACGAAGGGCGAGCGATCGACGATCGACGGCAGCACGAAGCGGCAGTGGTCCGGGTCGTCGGCGACATTGGCGGGTATGCCGCGGTCCTCGGCGGCCGCCGCCATGCGCCGGTTGACCTCCGGATCGTCGGTTGCCGCGAACAGCAGGCGGCAGCCGTGCAGATCGTCGGGGCAGGCTTCGCGCTCGAGCAGCTGGTGGTTCCCGTCCTCGAGCAGATCGCGCAGGCGCTGATGAAAGTGCGGCGCCACGACCCGCAGGTTCGCCCCGGCGCGCAGCAGCAGCCCAGCCTTGCGCAGCG
>CAZOUC010000058.1:0-9906 GCA_964582825.1 uncultured Enterobacteriaceae bacterium
GGTGGCGCTGGCGCGTTCGGCCATTGCCAGCAGCAGCAGGTCGCCGTCGCCGTCGGCGAGCAGACCCTGCTGCAGCACCGGGTGTCCGCTGCGCAGCGTTGCCGGCAGGTCTAGGCCGCCGACCAGGCGGGCCTCACTGACGTGCGCCGGTACCCGGCGCAGCGCCGTGTCCGCGGGTAACAGTTCCCGCAGCATCGTGAGCCAGGCCTCGCGGACCGGGCCAGGGCGGGCACGCAGCACGACCCCGCCAAGTTCGTGGGGCGCGGTCGCGATGGCCGCCGCGGCCAGTTCCGGCAGCAGCCACGGCGGGTCGCGTGGCGCCGCGCCGGCCATCAGGCGAACACGGTCTCGAGGGCGCGCCCGACGCGGGCGCCGGAACCGGACTCGTCGAGCGGGTCGCGGCGCAGCCGGTGGCGTAATGCCGCCGGGGCGATGCGGCGCAGGTCGTCGAGGTCGGCCGCGTCCCGGCCCTCGAGCGCGGCGATGGCGCGGGCGCCACGGATCAGGGTCAGTTCGCCGCGCAGGCCGTCGGTGCCCATTTCCAGGCACAGCTCCGCCGCCTTGCCGAGTACATCGGTCGGCAGGTCGACGCCCGGCAGGCGTTCGCGAGCTTTCTGGATGCGGCGCCGGACGGCGCCGTCCTTGCGCTTCCAGCGCGCGACGAACGCATCGCGGTCGCGGTCGAACAGGTCGCGCTGCTGGATGATCCGAACCCGGGTTGCGACATCCTGCGGCGTGCGCACTTCGACGCACAGGCCAAAGCGATCGAGCAGTTGCGGGCGCAGTTCGCCTTCCTCGGGATTGCCGCTGCCGACCAGCACGAAGCGCGCCGGGTGGCGAATGCTCAGCCCTTCACGTTCGACGACGTTCTCTCCCGAGGCGGCGACGTCGAGCAGGGCGTCGACCAGGTGGTCCTCGAGCAGGTTGACCTCGTCGATGTAGAGAAAGCCGCGGTGGGCCCGCGCGAGCAGACCCGGCTCGAACGCCTTTTCACCGACGCTCAGCGCGCGTTCGAGGTCGAGCGCGCCGATCACGCGGTCCTCGGTGGCGCCCAGCGGCAGGTCGACCACCGGTACCGGTACCGGACCGGTCTTGTGCTGCTGCGGATCGCCTTCGTTACGGCAGACATCGCACAACCGCGGCCGCTCCTGCTCCGGGTCGCAGTGGTAGGGGCAGCCCTTGACGACGCGCATCTTCGGCAGCAGGGACGCCAGGGCGCGGATCGCCGTGGACTTGCCGGTGCCGCGATCGCCGAACACCAGCACGCCGCCGATGCCCTGGTCGACCGCGGCAATCAGCAGTGCCAGTTTCATTTCGTCCTGGCCGACGATCGCGGAAAAGGGGAATACGTTGCTCATGGCCTTCCTGTTATGAATTATGCGCGGGTCGCTGCCGGTCTGACCGGACACGGCACAGGACTATAGCATCGGCGCCGGCGGCTGAACTTTGATGCGAATCTAGTGCTAGGCTGTTGGCATTTGTCCCGGAGTCCTGTTGATGACCAGGGAATCCCTGCCCGCGGCAATCGACGCCGACAGCGCGCGCTTCGCGTCGGAACTCGGTGCGCTGCACTTCTACTCGGACACGACGGCGGCCGGCCGGCCGCTGCTGCTGCTGCACAGCGTCAACGCCGCGCCGAGCGCGATGGAGATCAAGCCGCTGTTCGAGCGCTATCGCGGGACGCGGCCCGTGTACGCCCCGGAGCTGCCCGGCTTCGGCCGCTCCCGGCGCGGCGACCAGGATTACAGCGCCGAAGCCTATGCGCGGGTACTGGCTGCGTTTCTGCGTGAGGTGATCGGCGAACCCGCCGACGTGGTGGTGCTGTCGCTCAGCTGCGAATTCGTCGCCCGAGCCGCGCCGCAGACCGACGGCCTGGTGGCGTCGATCGCGATGATCTCGCCAACCGGGCTCGGCACGCGCGAGCTGCCTTCGCTGGAGACCGGGGCGCGTCTCGGACGGGTTTTCCGCGTGCCGCTGGTGTCGGATGCGCTGTACCGTACCCTGACGACGCGGGCCAGCATCCGCTATTTTCTCGGCAAGTCGTTCGTCGGCGAGGTACCCGACGAGCTGGTCGACTACGCCTGGCGTACGACCCGTGAGCCGGGCGCGAAGTACGCGCCCTTCCGTTTCCTGACCTTCACCCAGTTCACCCGCGGCATCCGCGAGTCGCTGTACGCCGCCCTGCAGTGCCCGGTGCTGGTGTTGTACGATCGCGACGCCAACGTCGGCTTCGAGGCTCTGCCCGAGATGCTCGAGCGGCACGCCCACTGGCGCGCTGAGCGCATCGCGCCGAGCCTCGGCCTGCCGCACTGGGAACACACCGGGGCCACCTGCGCCGCTCTCGACCGGTTCTGGCACGAGTCGGCCGGTGCCGCCGGCGACTGAACTGCAGAAGACGGGTTCACCATGCTCGAACAACTCATCGCCAGCGGCCGCATCGTCGACCTGATGCTGCTGTTCATCGCCGTCGAGATCGTGCTGCTCGTCGCCTGGCGCCGCTGGCGCGGCGGCGGCATACCGCTGCTGCCGCTGCTGGTCAACATCGGCGCCGGCGGCAGCCTGATGATGGCGCTGCGCGCGACGCTGGTCGGCAGTGGCTGGCCGATCACGGCGGCGTGGCTGGTGGCAGCGATGCTGTTCCACCTCGGCGATCTGGCCCTGCGCTGGCAGCGGCCGCTGCCGGGACCCTGACGCGCCGCGTCATGACGCGGCGAGGCGGCCGCCGCGCCCGGTCTGCCCGCGGCGGTGGGCGACGATGCGGACCTGGTGGTACAGCATCAGGCCGACGCCGAGCACCGTTGGTGTCGCCCACATCACCGGGTTGAACGCCTGCGCCGGCAGCAGATTGACCGCGCCGAAGGCGAGAAAGGCCGTGTACACCGAAATGCCGGCGCCGACCAGGCCGCGCATGTGCTGGATCAGCCACTCGTACTGCGGCGGCCGGGCGGTGCAGATGAAGCGGGTGTTGAGTACCGCGACCGTCAGGCCTGCCAGGGAAATGCCCACCATCAGGCCGTTGTCCAGCAGCAGGCCCTGGATCGCGCAGTTCGCTGCAGTGACGAAGGTCGCCGCCTGCAGCGCCAGGTTGATCGGGTTGCGGTTGCGCTCGTGCCGGAACTTGTTGCGGATGCACAGCAGACCGTACCAGGCGAACATGATCGTCATCGTCGCCAGGTACAGCATCATCCAGCCGAACACGCCGCGGATCATCGCCGCGTCGTCGGAAAACGGATGAGTCTGCAGCGGCGAATGCAGCGTACACAGGCTGATGCCGATCGCGAAGCCGCCCGTGGCGAGCATCGTGTAGGCGAATACCTGGCCCCAGCTGCGGTGATTGCGGCCGCCTTTGCGGCCGATCACGGGCACCCAGAAGCACACCAGACCGACGGTGCCGCTGATGATGTGGGCGAGGACCAGGATTTCGAACAGGTGTACGACCATCTTGATCGCGATCATATACCAGCGCTGACGGCGACGGGATGATCTCAGACGGCTTCGTGACAAGGAATCCCATGGACAACAGAATCCCGGCGATCGTCATCGGCAGCGGCTTCGGCGGCCTGGCGGCGGCGGTGCGTCTCGGCGCCCGCGGCTACCGCGTTACGGTTCTCGAAAAGCTCGACAAGCCCGGCGGGCGCGCCTACGTCTACGAGCAGGACGGCTTTACCTTCGATGCGGGCCCGACCATCGTCACCGCACCGTGGCTGCTCGAGGAACTGTGGACCCTGTCCGGTCAGCGCATGGCGGACCACATCGACCTGCGCGCCCTGTCGCCGTACTACCGCATCCGCTTCGCCGACGGCAGCCACTTCGACTACAGCGGCGACGACGCGGCGATGAAAGCCGAGATCCGTCGCTTCAGTCCCGACGACGTCGAAGGCTACGATCGATTTCTCGAAGCGAGCTCCCACCTGTACCGGATCGGCTTCGACCAGCTGCTGCACCAGCCCTTCCAGAAGTTCGGCAAGATGGTCGAAGCGCTGCCGGAGCTGTGGAGTTCGCAGTTCTACCGGTCGGTGCACGGCCTGGTCGCCAAGTACATCAAGCACCCGAAGCTGCGCATGGTGTTCAGCTTTCACCCGCTGCTGATCGGCGGCAATCCGTTCACCACGACCGCCATTTACGCGCTGATCGCGCAACTCGAGCGGCGCTTCGGCGTGCACTTCGCGATGGGTGGCACCGGGTCCCTGGTGTCGGGCCTGGTGGACCTGATCCGTTCACAGGGTGGCGAGCTGCGTTGCCACACCGCCGTCGAGCGGATCCTGGTCGAGGACGGCCGAGCGGTCGGCGTGCAACTCGCCGGCGGTGAGCAGATGCACGCGCCGGTCGTCGTGTCGAACGCCGATTCTGCCGCCACCTACCGGAACCTGGTGCCGGAACAGCACCGCCGGCGCTGGACCAACCGCCGTCTGGAGCGCGCCCGGTATTCGATGAGCCTGTTCGTCTGGTACTTCGGCACCGACCGGCGCTACGAGGACGTGCCGCATCACATGATCATGCTCAGCGAGCGCTACAAGGCATTGCTGCAGGACATCTTCGACCGCAAGGTGCTCGCCGACGACTTCAGTCTTTACCTGCACCGGCCGACGGCCTCGGACCCGTCGCTGGCGCCGGAGGGCTGCGACGCGTTTTACGTGCTGTCGCCGGTACCGAACCTGGAAGGCGACGTGGACTGGGAGCAGACCGCCGAATCGTACCGGCAACGCATCGCCGCCTTTCTCGAAGAGACGGCGCTGCCGGAACTGTCGCAGCACGTCGTCAGTTCGCGGATGCTGACCCCGCTCGACTTCCGCGACCGCCTGTCCTCGCTCAAGGGCGCTGCCTTCGGCCTGCAGCCGGTGCTGTGGCAGACCGCCTGGTTTCGCCCGCACAACGCCAGCGAAGAACTGGACGGCCTGTACATCGTCGGTGCCGGCACTCATCCCGGCGCGGGCCTCCCCGGTGTGATCTCGTCGGCCAAGGTGCTCGACGAGGTCGTGCCGGATCCCGCCGAGTTCGCCGCGTCAGCCCCCGAGCAGCTGTCGGACCCGGGCCGCCGCCAGCCGGCCTGAAAGTGTCGCCATCGGCACCCCGGGCCCGGGGTGCACACTGCCGCCCGCGCAGACCAGCCCGGAGATGCGGGTGCCTGCACCGGCGCGCTTGAAGGTACCGCTCCAGCCGTGGGTGGGCCAGCCGTAAATGGCGCCGTCGCTGCCGGGAAAGCGCACCGCGAATTCGTTCGGACCGGTCATCCGGCAGCGTCCATCGTCGATCTCGATCGGCAGACCGAAGCGCTGCAACAGGTCGAACACCCGCTCCTGAATGGCCGCGTACTCGCCACCGTCGAAGGGCCGCGGCGGCGCGTTGACCAGCAGGAACAGGCGCTCGGCGGCACCGTGTGCCGGCTGCTCCTGTTCGGCCCGCGCCCGATCCGGTGCGCAGAGGTAGATTGTCGGTTCGTCGCAGAGCGTCCCGTCGCTGAAAATGCGCGCGAACTCGGCGCGGTAGTCGCTGCCGAACAGAACATTGTGGAAGTCCAGGGGCCAGCCCGCGTTGCGGCCGACCAGGCTCCAGGTGAACGCCGACAGCGAGCGTTTCTCGCCCTCGCGCGCCGGCAGCGCGCGGCGGGCGCCGTCGCCGAGCAGTCCGCGACCGAGCGCCTGTACGTCGCCGTTGAACACCACCACATCGGCGTCCGCCGCGCTGCCGTCGTCGAGTTCGACCCCGCGCACGCGGCCTCCTTCGATACGCAGTCGCTTGACGCCGCGCCCGAAGTGAAGATCGGCGCCGCGCTCCCTGGCCGCCTCAGCCAGCGCTTCGGCCAGACGCTGCATCCCGCCGCCGACCCGCCACACGCCGACGCGCTCCGCGTGCGCGATCAGCATAAGGGTCGCGGGCGACTCGAAGGGTGAGGATCCGCAGTAGGTCGCGTAGCGGCCGAACAGCTGCTGCAGGCGCGGATCGCGAAAGCGCTGGCCGAGCGCCCGCCACAGGCTCACGAAGGGCCGCGTCGCCCACAGGCGCGGGATGCCACCGAGCCCCAGGGACAGCACCAGCTCCACTGGACCCGGTTTCTCGCGGCGCATGAAGCTGTGGTCCAGCGTGTCGAAGATGCGGGCCGACTCTGCGGCGAAGTCGCGGTAGGCCGCGGCGTCGTGGCGGCCGCTCAGCTCGCCGATTGCCGCCGCCGAGCGCTCGACGTCCGCGTACAGGTCGAGGCGGCCGCCGTCGAGCCAGGCGTGGCGAGCCAGCGTGTCCGCCGGCAGCAGGGTCAGGCGTTCGTCGAGGCGCATGCCGGCGGCGGCGAACAGGTCCTCGAACACCCAGCGCATCGTGAATACCGTCGGTCCGGAATCGATGCAGGCGTCGCCGAAGCGAATCTCGCGCATCCGGCCGCCGGGTGCGTCGTGGCGCTCGAACAGCGTGACCTCGACGCCGCTCGCGGCGAGGTCCAGGGCCGCCGCCAGGCCGCCGACACCGGCGCCGATGACGACGGCCTGCGGTGCGCGGCTCAAGCCGCCTCCCGCAGGCGCACGCGACAGCGGATGTCCTGTGCCGGGCGCGTCGTCAGGCGCGCCACCGGCTGAACCGCGTCAGCGTCCAGCGGCTCGAAGTCGAAGCGGCGCAGCAGGCGCGCGAGGATCAGGCCACTCTCGATCGTGGCGAAGGCAGCGCCGACGCAGATCCGCGGTCCGAGTCCGAAGGACATCAGCACCCCGCGATCGTCGTCGCGTTCGAAGCGGTCCGGGTCGAAGCGGTCCGGTTCGTTCCAGAGCAGGGCGTTGCGGTGGGCGGTCCATGGCGAGACCATGATCATCGCGCCGCGTTTTACCCGCTCTCCGCCGATTTTCGTGGAGTCGGCGGCAACGCGCGGAATGAAGGTGATCGGCGGGTACAGGCGCAGGGCCTCGCGGAATACGTTGCGCACGAAGCTCAGCTGTTTGACGTGCTGGATCGTGACCGGGCCGTCCCCGCAGTGCTCGGCCACCTCGGCGCGCAGCCGCACGGCCAGTTCCGGGCGTCGCGCCAGGATGAAGAAGCACCAGGTCAGCACGCTGGCGGTCGTTTCGTGACCGGCGAGAAAGAACACGCCCATCTGGTCGATGAGCTCTTCGCGGCTGAAGGCGGCGCCGCTGTCGGCGTCGCGGGCGCCGATGACCGCTTCGATGATGTCGTCCTGCGGCGCCTCGCGGCCGTCGAGGCGCGGATCGACGAGTTCGCCGATCAGTTCGCGGATGCGCGCGCAGGCGTCCAGCGTACGCTGGGGCTGGCGCACGTCGGCCCAGGGTTTGCCGAAGATCAGCTGCCACAGGTCGACGCTGGCGACGCTGGCTTCGAACTCGGTGAAGGTGTCGCAGACCTCGCGCGCGGTGGCCGACTCGAGCGGTTTGGAGAAGATCGTGCGGCAGATCACGTCCGCGGTCAGTTCGCTCATCGCGTGGTCGAGGGAGAACACTTCGCCGGCGCCGGCGCGCTGCTCGAGTTGCGACTCGTAGGCATCGACGGCGGCCACCATCGACTCGAAAGCCGTGTTGATCCGCATGTGCGAAAACGCCGGGTCGATCATCGCCCGCTGCCGCCGCCAGCGTTCCCCGCTGGACACGAAGATCGAATCGCCAACGAGCGGTTCCAGGGCGCCGACCATCAGGTCGTTCTTGGGGAAGATCTCCAGCGGGTCCGTGAGAATCTCCCGGGCCATGGTCGGGTCGTTGACCAGCAGGATGCTGCGCCGCGAGTAGCCGAGGTAGGTCATCGGCTTGCGGTAGGCGTCGATCGGGACAAGGTTGAGCAGGTTGCCGTCACCCTGGCGCAGCACGCGGATCAGGGATCGGATTGGCGTCATCGGCTGCGGTGCCGGCGGTCGGTACAGGGACGGACGGTCGTTCATACCTGCCTCTGTCTGTAACGGCCCCAGTATAGGCGGGAACGCGCTCGATCCGTGCTGAACGAGTATGATTCGGGTCAAGGAAGAAGAGAGCCGCGTGTCTGCCACTGTACTGTTGACCCTGGGCCGCCTGCCGGTGGCTCTCGAACTGGCCCGGGCCTTCGCCGGGGCGGGCTGGCGCGTCGTCGTCGCCGAGCCCTGGGGCATGCACCTGCTGCGCATGTCGCGCAGCGTCGCGCGCTGCTACCGCACCGTGGCGCCATTTCCGCGCACCGACGACTACTACGCGCAGCTGCTCGACATCGTCGCCCGCGAGGGCGTTGAGCTCCTGCTGCCGGTGTCCGAGGAGTCGGTCGTCGTCAGCGGCCTGCGCGATCGGCTGCCTGCCGGCGTCGAGCTGTTCGCCGCCGACCAGGCGCAGATGCTGAGCCTGCACGACAAGTACGCGTTCAACGCGCGGGCCCGAAGCCTGGGTCTGTCGGCACCGCCCAGTGCCCTGGCGGACACGCCGGAGGCGCAGAACTTGAGCGCTGCAACCGATACGGTGCTGAAACCGCGCCTGTCCTGCTCCGGCCGGGGTATTCGTTTTCACCAGCGCGGCGCGACGCTGCCGGCAGCGCCCGGGGCACTGCTGCAGCAGCGCGTGACCGGCCCCCTGCTGAGCAGTTTCAGCGTCGCGCGCGGGGGCAGGCTGTTCGGCACCGTCGTGTACCGTGCCGAGGTCACCTTCGGCAGCGTCGCCGTGTGCTTCGCCCGCGTAGACGACACGGCGGCGATCACGGCCTGGACCGAACGTCTGGTGGCGGGTACCGGGCACACCGGCCTGCTCGGCTTCGACTTCATCGTCGACGCCAGCGGCGCGCCGCAGGCGATCGAGTGCAACCCCCGCGCCACCAGCGGCATTCACTTTACGGAATCGGCATCGCTGGTGGCCGCGATCCGTGGCGACGGTCCTCTGCGGCTGCGGCCGGAGCGGCTGCTGACGGAGGCCTATTCCTGCTATATGGCGGGCCTGGCGGACCTGCTGCATGGTCGCGGCAGGCGGGCCTTGAGCTGCCTGCGCGCGGCGCGCGACGTGACCTGGCGGCGAGACGATCCCTGGCCGTTCCTGCTGATGATGATCAACAGCTGGCCGTTGATCCGGCGCGCGATGATGGCCCGCCGACCCTTCGCCGAGGTGACTGCGCTCGACATCGAGTGGCGCGGGACGGAGGGCGACTGATTGCTGGATCGTCCGGCCGTCGACGAAGAGCTCGTACTGGAGCAGCCGCAGCGCGGGCTGCGGCTGCGCGCAGTCCCTGCTGCCAACGAGGACCTGCTGGCGCTGCTCGGCGCCGCGGCTTTCGGGTCCGCCGGCCTGCGCTACCGGCGTCTGGACGTCAGCGAGCGCCTCGCCGAGCTGCCGCCGTCCCTGTTCTTCGAGCTGCGTCGCGACGAGGAACTGCTGGCCGCGTACACGCTGACGCCGCACCGCCTGGTACGCGGCGAGCAGACCCTGCCTGCCTTGTACCGGGGCCTCCTGTGCGTCGCCGACAGCGCTCAGGGGCAGGGCCTCGGTCGCCTGCTGGCGTCTGAGGCCCTGCGCTGGTGCGGTGAGTCATTGCGCGAGGCGGGAACGGCGCCGCTGAGCTGGGGCTGCGTCGAGAGCGGCAACGCGCGCTCGCTGCGCACCCTGCGGGGCCTCGGCGCGGGCGTGATCGGCAGCCTCGAGACGCGCATGGTTTACCGCCAGTGGCCGCGCCGGCGCCTGTCTCTCGTCGATGCGCCGCCGCCGGCGGACGTGAGCGCTGCGCTGCGCCGCAGTCGTGCCGATTGTGCGCTGCGCGCCGAGGCGGGGGGCGTGGCGCCCTATGTTGCGGTCGACGACGGGGCACGCCTTGTCGTGGGCGCCCGCGTTGCCGTGGCGCGCCTCGACCTGCTGCGTATCGGCGGCGTATGGGACTGGCTCAGCCACAACGTTCTGCGCCGGGTCCCGATGGCGCGACGGCGCTACGATCCGCGCTGTTTTCGTTACCTGGCGCTGAGCGACGTGGTCGTCGAAC
>CAZOUC010000059.1:0-9693 GCA_964582825.1 uncultured Enterobacteriaceae bacterium
CGGTTGAGCGGCCGGCCATCGGCATCGAGCACGTCCTGGATGCCGCGCAGCGGCGTGTCGAAACCGTCGCTGGCGATCGTCAGGTACATGCGGCCGACCTCGAGCGGCGTCAGGCTCGCCGCCCCGAGCAGCATCGATGGAAGTGCCGGCAATTCCCGCTCGACGCCGAGCCGGCGCACGGTGTTGAGCACGCGCGGCACGCCGATGTCGAGTCCGAGGCGCGCCGTCGCCTGGTTGTACGAACGCGCCAGGGCTTCGTGCATCGGCACGGTGCCGTGGTCCAGCTGGTCGAAGTTCTTCGGCTCCCAGACCTGGCCGGCCGGGCTCACGTAGCGCAGCGGACCGTCGTCGATCAGGCTGATCACGGTGTAGTCCGGCTCGACATCGAGCGCCGTCAGGTACACCGCCGGCTTGATCAGCGAGCCGATCGGCCGCACCGCGTCGACGGCCCGGTTGAAGCCCGCGAACCGGGCCTGGCGACCGCCGACGACTGCCTTGACGTCGCCGCTGTCTGGCGCGATCACGACGACGGCGCCCTCGAGGCGCTCGGCACCTTCGGCGGCGCCGTCGAGCGCGTCGAGGGTCTCGGCCAGGGCGCGTTCCGCCGCCCGCTGGATGCGCGGGTCGAAGGGCGTGAAGATCTGCAGCCCCTCGGAGCTCAGGCTGTCCGCGCTGTAGTCGCGACGCAACTGGCGCCGCACCAGATCGAGATAGCCGGGATACTGGCGCTGGCCGCGCTCGCGCCGACTGCCGATCTCGAGCGGCCGGTTCTGCAGGCGTTCGGCCTCATGCGGCCCGACGACCCCGGCCACCGCGAGCCGCTCCAGTACCAGGTTGCGGCGCGCGGTGGCCCGCTCCGGGTGCCGCCACGGGTCGTAGTAGGACGGACCGCGTACCAGCGCGACGAGCAGGGCCTGCTCGTCGACGCCGAGTTCGTCGAGGGGACGATTGAAATAGTAGCGGCTCGCGAGCCCGAAGCCGTGGATCGCGCGGTGGCCGTCCTGGCCGAGGTAGACCTCGTTGAGGTAGGTCTCCAGGATCTCGCGCTTGTCGTAGTGCAGCTCGAGCAGCAGCGCGATCACCGCCTCGATGGCCTTGCGGCTGTAGGTGCGTTCGGCGTCCAGGTAGAAGTTCTTCACCAGCTGCTGGGTCAGGGTGCTGCCGCCCTGCTCGACGCGGCCGCTGCGCAGGTTCGTCCAGGCCGCACGGGCGATGCCGCGCAGGGACAGGCCATGGTGCTCCCAGAAACCCTGGTCCTCGATGGCCAGCAGCGCGTCCACCAGACTCTCCGGCACCTCCTCGAGGCGGACCAGGATGCGGTCCTCGTTGTGTGCCGGGTAGATACCGCCGATGTGCGGCGGTTCGAGGCGCAGCAGATCGACGGCGCGGCCGTCGAAGTCGCTGATCGTGCTCAGTCGACCGCCGGCAAAGCGCAGCACCAGTCGCCGCGGCGGCTCGGCGCCGTCCCAGAAGCGGAAGCCGCGCGTGTGCACCCGCAACACGCCCTGCTGGTCGAGATAACTGCCGGGTCCGGCCAGGCTGGGCGCCGCCCGGTAACCGAGCTCGCGCAATTCGGACAGCACGTCCTGTTGTGACAGCGGTGCCCCGGGCCACAGTTCCAACGCTCGGCCGTAGACCTTGGCGGGAACGGCCCACTTGCGGCCCTCGAACCGCTCGGTGACGGTCGCGTCCAGGTAGATCAGCGCGCCACCGGCGAGCACCAGCAGCACCAGGGCGACCCTGAGCAGGACGCCGGGCAGCGAACGTCGGGGCCGGTCGGCAATGACCGTGTTGGCATTCTTACGTGCTGGCATTCGACCCACGCGCCGTCGGCGCTCAGCCCTGCGCGAGCAGTTCTCGCAGGTCGATCAGGGCGGCATTGGCCCGCGACAGGTACGACGCCATCACCAGGGAGTGATTGGCGAACAGCCCGAAGCCGCGGCCGTTGAGAATAATCGGACTGTAGATCGGATCCTGGGTCGCTTCCAGTTCCCGGATGATCTGGCGCAGGCTGACCGTCGCGTTCTTCTTCGCCAGTACGTCGGCGAAATCGACCTCGACGGCCTTGAGCAGGTGGATCAGCGCCCAGGCGCTGCCGCGCGCCTCGAAGAACACGTTGTCGATTTCGAGCCAGGGCGTGCGGGATTCGAATTCCGGCGGCGCCGCCGTCGACTGGCTTGCTGCGGCATCTCCGGCCAGGTCGGTGTTCAGTCGTCGCTGGCCGACGCTCGCCCCGAGGCGCTGCGACAGGCTGCCCAGGCGCGTCTCGACGGTGGCGAGCCAGTAGCGCAGATTGTCGGCGCGCGCGAAGAACTGCGCGTCCGGCTGCTGTACATCAGACAGGCGCAGCAGGTAGGAATCCAGGTACTCGATGCCCTCGCGGTACTGGGTCTCGGAGGCCGGCAGGAACCAGCTGTTGTTGTCGAAGTTGAAGCGCGGTTCGGCCAGGGCCAGGTCCGGGTCTTCACGCGACTGCGACTGCGAACGCGCCATCGTCTCGCGCAGGGCCTTGGCCATGTCGCGCACCTGCACCAGCACACCGAATTCCCATGACGGTATGTTGTCCAGCCATACCCCCGGCGGCAGCCGGTCGTTGCTGATGTAGCCGCCGCGCTTGTCGAGCAGCGTCTCGGCGATGTGCAGCAGCGTCGAGGTGGTCACGCTGCCGACGACGACGGGTCGGTTGTCGACGGCCGCGCGATCGGCGGCGTGCTGGCGCACGTCGAAGGCATCGGGTTCCGCGGACCACCACATGCCGAGCAGGACCAGAACCAGCAGCACGGCGCCCAGTCCCGCGGCGATGGCGCGCCAGGGACCGCCGCGACCGGCCTCGACGCTGTCGTCGGCGCGGTCGCGCAGGGACTGCCAACGCAGTTTCAGGTTCTCGAGGATGTCCTTACCGGCCACGGGTCAACTGCCGCGAGGCCGTACTTCGACTTCGAAGTCGAGCACGGTGCCGTCATCGAATTCCAGGGTCATCGGAAAGCGCTCGCCCGCCCCGGGCACGCGTTCGAGCCCGAACAGCATCAGGTGCAGGCCGCCGGGCCGGAATTGGGCCGTATCGCCGGCTTCGATCACCAGGGCCTCGACTTCGCGCATCTGCATCATGCCGTCGGCATGACGATGCTCGTGGACCTCCACGCTGCCGGCCAGCGGACTGGATGCCGCAACGATGGTGCGCGGCTGCGCCCCGGAATTGTGCAGGTCCAGGTAGACGGCTCCGGTCTGCGCGGTGGGTGGCAGGGCCCGCATCCATACGTCGCTGGCGCTGACGGCCCCGGTGTCGGCAAACGCCACCGCGGCGAGGCTGGCGGCAAACAGTATGATCCACTTCATCGTACTACCTCTGACGAGTTCACGATTCTACGATAGACTCCCGGGCTCGGCACGGTGCGAAGTCGCCCGATGCACTCTAGAATGCGCGGCTCGGCGGGAGCTTTTCGCACCCGGCACGGTCCACAGAATCACCGCAGGACGGAAACCACGCCCGATGACCAGATTGCTTGCCCTGCTGCTTTGCGCCCTGCTCGGCACACCGGTGCTCGGACAATCGGAGTTCGGTGGCAGTTCCTTCGGCAGCCTGGACGGCAGCGGCGATGGATTCCTGCCCGTCGAGCAGGCCTACCCGCTCGACGTGGTGGACGACGGCGAAGGGCACCTCACCCTGTACTGGGCCATAGCGGACGGCTACTACCTGTACCGGCATCGTTTTGCATTCAACGCCGTCCGTGACGGCGAGCGCAGCACGCTTGATGCCGTGATTCCGTCGGGGATCATGAAGGACGACGAGTTCTTCGGCCTGCAGGAGGTCTATTACGGCAACCTCGCGGTGCGCCTCGACACCGGCGCTCGCGAGCCGGGCTGGTTTCTCGAGGTCAAGTCGCAGGGCTGCGCCGACGCCGGCCTGTGCTACCCGCCGCGTACCCAGTATTTCGAGATCGGCGCGGCGGGCATCATCGAAGTCGCCGCGCTGCCCGCCGCCGGCGCGCAGGGATCGGCAACGAGCGCGCCGGCGAGCGGCGGCAGCGCCGGCGGCGGCGCGCCGACGGTCGCCCTGATGCTGCTGTTCGCGCTGCTGGGCGGGGTGATTCTGAACCTGATGCCCTGCGTGTTCCCGGTGCTCAGCCTCAAGGCCCTCAGTCTCGCCTCCAGCGCGCGCAGCGATGGTAACCACCAGCTCCTGCACGGCCTCGTTTACAGCGCCGGCGTCGTGCTCTGTTTCGTGCTCGTCGCCGCCCTGCTGCTCGCGCTGCGTGGCGCCGGCGCGGCCGTCGGCTGGGGCTTCCACCTGCAGGAACCCTGGTTCGTCGCAGCGCTCGCTTACCTGTTCGTGGCGATGGGCCTGTCGCTGTCGGGCCTGCTCGAATTCGGCGCCGGCATGATGGGCATCGGTGGCAATCTCGCCAACCGTGGCGGCCTCGGCGGATCCTTCTTCACCGGTGTGCTGGCCGCCGTGGTCGCCAGCCCCTGCACCGCCCCGTTCATGGGTACGGCCCTCGGCTTCGCCATGACCCAGCCCGCGATCGTCGCGCTGGCGATCTTCGCCAGCCTCGGTTTCGGCATGGCGCTGCCGTTCCTGCTGCTGGCGCTGTTTCCGGGACTGCTGCGACGCATGCCCGCACCGGGTCCGTGGATGGAGACCTTCCGCCAGCTGATGGCGTTTCCGCTGTACGGCGCGGCGGTCTGGCTGCTGTGGGTGCTCGGCAAGCAGACCGGCGTCAACGGCATGGCTGCCGTCTGCGCCGGCCTCGTGCTGCTGGCCCTGGCCATGTGGCTGGGCGGCCGCCTGCAGCGCGGCAAGGGCCGCTGGCTGTCCCGCGCGATGACCGCCGCCGCCGTCGTCGCCGCACTGCTCGTGCTGCGCTCGCCGCTGCTGACGCCGCAGGCGGCTGCCACCGCCGGCGGGGACGGCTGGGAGCCTTACAGCGACGCCCGCGCCAGCGAACTGCGCAGCAGCGGCCAGACGTATTTCGTCAATGTCACTGCAGACTGGTGCATCACCTGCCTGGCCAACGAGCGCGTGGCGCTGTCGAACGGCGCGGTCCGAGAGGCCTTCGAGCGCCTTGATGTCGTGTACCTGAAAGGCGACTGGACCAACAGCGACCCCAAGCTGACCGAACTGCTGCGTCGACATGACCGCAGCGGCGTCCCGCTGTACCTGCTCGTCTCCCCGGAACTGGGGATAGAAGTGTTGCCGCAATTGCTGACGTCGGGCATCGTTCTGGATGCCCTGCAGCGTCACGCGGGCTGACGCCCTCACCCAAAGCGCCGGAATCTAGCGCGATCTGACGCGAAATAGCCGAAACTCGCGCCGTTCTTTATCTTTTTCCACGATTTCGGCACAATGCCGGTATGCGTCGCCGACGTCGCCGGCGACACCATCGACCGCGAACGCTGCGCCCGGGACCCACATGGCCGACATCCTGCTGCTGCACGGACCGAACCTGAACCTGCTCGGCAGTCGCGAGCCGACACTTTACGGGACCGATACGCTCGAAGACATCGATGCGCGCCTGGCGGATCAGGCGCAAGCGGCCGGTCTTCGGCTCAGCACCCTGCAGAGCAACGCCGAACACGTGCTGATCGAGCGCATCCACGCCGCTGCGGGTGACGGAACCCGGCTGATCGTATTCAATCCCGGCGGCTTCACGCACAGCAGCATCGCGCTGCGTGACGCCCTGCTGGCGGTCGCGCTGCCCGTCATCGAGGTGCACCTGTCGAACGTGCACGCGCGCGAGGAATTCCGTCGCCACTCCTACTTTTCCGACATCGCTCTGGGTGTCGTGACCGGCTTCGGCGCCGACAGCTACCGGCTCGCGCTCGAAGCCGCTATCGCCCACCTGGCCAAGCCCCAGCAATAGAGATCCCAGCATGGACATTCGCAAGATCAAGAAACTGATCGAACTGATCGAGGAATCCGACGTCGCCGAAATCGAGATCCGCGAGGGTGAAGAATCGGTGCGTATCAGTCGAATGGGCGGCGGCGCGGTGATGCCGGCGCCGATGCCGCCGGCTTACGCCGCCCCGGCGCCGGCGCCGGCTGCCCCAATGGACGCAGCGCCCGCCGGCGATGCCCCGGCCACCGCCGAGGCGTCCGGCCACCTGGTACGCTCACCGATGGTCGGCACCTTCTACCGCTCGCCGTCGCCCGGCGCCGCGCCCTTCGTCGAAGTGGGCCAGACGGTGCAGTCCGGCGACGTCATCTGCATCGTCGAAGCGATGAAGATGATGAACCACATCGAAGCCGACCGGTCCGGCAAGATCGGCGCCATACTCGTCGAAGACGGTCAGCCGGTCGAGTTCGACCAGGCCCTGATCTCCATCACCTGAGCCGTCCCCGGGAAGCGCCCTCATGCTCGACAAAGTCGTCATCGCCAATCGCGGCGAAATCGCCCTGCGCATCATGCGCGCCTGCAAGGAACTGGGCATCAAGACGGTCGCCGTCTACTCCCAGGCGGACCGGGACCTGATGCACGTGCGGCTCGCCGACGAGTCGGTCTGCATCGGCCCGGCGGCTTCGAGCCAGAGCTACCTGAACGGACCGGCGATCATCAGCGCCGCGGAGATCACCGACGCCACCGCGATCCACCCCGGCTATGGATTCCTGGCAGAGAACGCCGACTTCGCCGAACAGGTGGAGCGCAGCGGATTCCGTTTCATCGGGCCGAAATCGGAGACCATCCGCCTGATGGGCGACAAGGTGTCGGCGATCAAGGCCATGAAGGCCTCCGGCGTACCGACCGTGCCGGGCTCGGACGGACCGCTCGACGACGACCAGGAGCGCACGCTGAGCGTCGCCCGCGGGATCGGTTTCCCGGTGATCATCAAGGCCGCTGCCGGGGGCGGCGGCCGCGGGATGCGCGTGGTGCACAACGAAGCGGCGCTGCTGAAAGGCGTCTACGTCACGCAGGCCGAGGCGAAAGCCGCCTTCGGCGACGGCACCGTCTACCTAGAGAAGTTTCTCGAGAACCCGCGCCACGTCGAGGTCCAGGTGCTCGCCGACAGCCACGGCAACGCGATCCACCTCGGCGAGCGGGACTGCTCGCTGCAGCGCCGGCACCAGAAGATTCTCGAGGAAGCGCCGGCGCCGGACATCGACGAGCAGGCGCGCGCCAAGGTGCAGGAGGCCTGCGTCCGTGCCTGCCGGGAGATCGGCTATCGGGGTGCCGGCACGTTCGAGTTCCTCTACGAGGACGGCCGCTTCTACTTCATCGAGATGAACACGCGGATCCAGGTCGAGCACCCGGTCACCGAGATGATCGCCGGTGTGGACATCGTGCTGCAGCAGCTGCGCATCGCGTCCGGTGAGCGCCTCGACATGACCCAGGACGACGTGCGCCTGCGCGGCCATTCGTTCGAGTGCCGCATCAACGCCGAAGATCCCGATACTTTCATGCCCTGTCCGGGACGGATCGAGCACTACCACCCGCCCGGCGGCAACGGCGTGCGCGTCGACTCGCACGTCTACAGCGGCTACTCGGTGCCGCCGCACTACGACTCCCTGCTCGGCAAGATCATCACCTGGGTGCGCACCCGGGAAATGGCTCTGAACCGCATGCGCCAGGCGCTCGACGAGACCATCATCGGCGGTATCCGCACCAACCTGCCGCTGCAGCAGCGCATGGTGCGCGACGCGCGGTTCCGGGCCGGCGGCGTGAACATCCACTACCTCGAGAAAAAGCTGCAATCCTGAGCAGCGTGTCATGCACCCGGCCGACGACGCCGACTGGCTGCAGCTGAGCCTGACGGTCGACACCGCAGAGGTCGAGGCGGCCGAAGCGGCGCTGTTCGGCGCCGGCGCCGTGTCGGTCACGCTCGGCGAAGGCGGGCAGGACGAGATCTTCGAGCCCGCACCGGGCGAGACGCCGCTGTGGCAACGCGTGCGGGTGACCGGCCTGTTCAGCGCCGGCACCGACGTCGACCGGCTGCGCCAGCGCCTGGCGACACTGCCCGGCAGCGACGGCTGGCGCGTCGAGGGCCTGGCCGACCGCGCCTGGGAACGCGAGTGGCTGCGGCACTTCCGGCCCCGGCGTTTCGGGCGGCACCTGCTCGTGGTACCGGGCCAGGAAGACGTCGATCCATCAGGCCGGACGCTGCTGCGCCTGGACCCGGGTCTCGCTTTCGGCACCGGCACTCACCCGACCACCGCGCTGTGCCTCGACTGGCTGGCACAGCTCGAGACACTGCCGCCTCGCCTGGTCGATTTCGGCTGCGGCTCGGGCATCCTCGCGCTGGCCGCCCTGCTGCTCGGCGCCCGCGAAGCGATCGCGATCGACATCGACCCGCAGGCCCTCGACGCCTGCCGCGCCAATGCCCGACGCAACGGCATCGACGAATCCCGGCTGCGCCTGGCATTTCCCGAGGACTACCGACCCGCCGGCGATGCCGACCTGGTGCTGGCCAACATCCTGGCGCAGCCGCTGATCGAACTCGCTGACCTGCTGTGCGACAGCTTGCGGCCGGGTGGACGCCTGCTGCTGTCGGGCCTGCTCAGCGCCCAGGTGGCGCCCGTCCTTGACGTCTACCAACGCAGATTGACGCTGACGGACAGAGAAGATCGGGAGGGCTGGGCGCGGCTGACCCTGGAACGACTAGAATAATCGGACCAGCGCCAGCGCAGCCCGCCCATGGCCGAACCGATCACCCAGTGCCCGAACTGCCTGACCGCGTTCCGCGTCACCGCAGACCAGCTCGACGCCGCCGATGGCCTGGTGCGCTGCGGCGCGTGCAAGCAGGTGTTCGCGGCCACCGAGCACTGGATCAACGAGCAGCCGCCGTCGATCTCCGACGGTCCTTCCGGCAGTGAAGTCAACGAAGCGTACATCCAGGACCTGCTGCAGGACGCAGCGCCCGACGGGCCGCCGGGCCCGGAACCCGCCGAGGCGCCGCCGCCCGAGGACGAGGCCGGCGGGATCACACCCGAAGACCACTTTCCCGAAGCGGTGCCGGAATTTCGCACCGAGTTCCCGGCAGACGATGACTCGCCGGAGGTCGCCGACTACCTTTCCGAGGCCTTGCTCGACGAGGCGCAGCGGCAGCCCGCTCGCGCGGAGCCGCCCGGCGAACCGGCGCTGCAGGATGACGCGGACGCGGTCGGACCGTCGACCGCGCCCGATCGCGACGCGCCAGCAGAGAACGCGGATGCGGAGTCGGGCGACGGCGCAGCCGGACCCGCTCGCGAACAGGCGGCGCCGGCAGAGACCGCGGTCACCACCGCGGCAGGCGATGCCGCCACCGATGCGATCGATGCGGAGCCGGCCGGCGCCCGATACAGCGAAGACCCGTCGACACGACGCTGGCTGCCGGACACCGAAGCCATCGCCTGGCTGGGCGTGCCCGAGCCGCGACCGGCGGCGCCGCGCCCATCCGTGCTGCCGCCGCCGGACCCCACGGCCGCGGCCGCAGACGCGCCGCGCATTGACTGGGCGATCGACGAGCCGGGCGATGGCGGCACCAAGCCACCGCCCGGAACCGTCGACCCGGCGGCCGTACTGCCGCCCCGGGACGCCCCGACCGCCGCACCGGACGCGGAGACACCCGTCCCGACGGACTGGCTGCCGGAAAGCGCGAACGAGAAGGACGAGAGCGACTGGCTGCCGGAAACCACGAACGAAACCGTCGAGAGCGACTGGCTGCAGCTGGCCGACGAGGAGCAGCCCGGGCAGCCGCGCTCCGATCCGGAGCTGGTCGACC
>CAZOUC010000060.1:0-9328 GCA_964582825.1 uncultured Enterobacteriaceae bacterium
GCGATCTGCCCTGGCTGCCGGTGGATCTCACCGACCGGCTCGACGCCGTCGCTGCGGCGCGTGCCGATGCCTTGGTCGTCGCGGCGTCGGCGGGACGGGAACATCCGGTCTGCGCGCGTTGGCCGCGGCGTTGCCTCGCGGCGCTGGACGACGCCCTGGCCGCGCCGAACGCGCCGGCCGTCGGGGCATTTCAGCGCGCCTACGGCCGCGAGCTGTGCTCCTGGGAGGTCGTCGGGCGGGACCCGTTCTTCAACATCAATACGCCGGCCGATCTGGCGCGCGCTGCCTCGTACTGCAGGCCCTGAGGTGGATGCCGTCGACCTCGCCTCCCTGTGGCTCAGTTTCCAGCTGGCGGCGATCAGTACCGTTCTGCTGCTGCTGCTCGGCCTGCCGCTGGCCTGGTGGCTCGCGCATACGCGATCGCGCTGGCGCCCCGCAGTGGAATCGCTGACCGCCTTGCCGCTGGTGCTGCCGCCGACGGTGCTGGGCTTCTACCTGCTGCTGTTGATGAACCCGGAAGCGCCGCTCGGCCGTTTCTGGCTGACGGCGACCGGCTCGAGCCTGACCTTTTCCTTCCCGGGACTGGTGGTCGCATCGATCATCTACTCGCTGCCGTTCGCCGTGCAGCCCTTGCAGGCCAGCTTCGAGGAGCTCGGGCGCAAGCCGCTGGAGGCCGCGGCGAGTCTGCGTGCCGGGCCGCTGGACACCTTCTTCACGGTGGTCCTGCCGCTGGCGCGGCGCGGTGTCCTGACCGCCGCGGTACTGAGTTTCGCGCACACCCTGGGTGAGTTCGGCGTGGTGCTGATGGTCGGCGGCAACGTCCTCGCGGCGGTGCTGCTGGCGTTCTCGTTCCTCGTGTTGCTGGCGGTGTACGTGGGCCGGCGTCGGGTGCTGCCGCGTGTCGGCTGATCGGCTCGAGTTCGCGCTGGAGCTGATCCTGGGCGGGTTTTCCCTGCAGGTCAGCGAGAGCCTGCCGCTGCAGGGTACCAGTGCCGTGTTCGGTCCGAGCGGCGCCGGCAAGAGCAGTCTGCTGCGTGCAGTGGCCGGCTTCGAAAGGGCGGCTCGCGGCACGATCCACTGCGGCGACAGTTGCTGGCTGGACACCGCGCGTGGCCGGTGGCTGGCGCCGCACCGGCGGGATGTCGGCTTCGTGTTCCAGGACGGCCGCCTGTTCGAGCACCTCGACGTGGCCGGGAACCTGCTTTTTGCGCTGCGTCGCGGTCGCGCCGGAGCCGGCTTGTTCGACGAGATCGTGCAGGCCCTGGATCTCCAAGGCCTGCTCCAGCGTGGCGTGGACGGCCTGTCCGGCGGTGAACGTCAGCGCGTCGCGCTCGGTCGGGCGCTGCTGGGTCGCCCGCGGCTGCTGCTGCTCGACGAACCGCTCGCCTCACTCGACCTCGGGCGCCGCGCCGAGATCCTGCCGTACCTCGAGGGTCTGTACGAGCGCTTCGGCGTGCCGGCCATCTACGTCAGCCACGCCATCGACGAGGTGACGCGCCTGGCGGCCCGGACCCTGGTACTGCACCGGGGCAGGGTCGTAGCGCACGGACCGACTGCAGAGATCATGCGCCGCCTCGACCTGCAGGACCTGACCGGGCGGGCCGAGTTCGGTGTCCTGCTGGACGGCACGCTGCTCGAGCACGATGCGCGCCTGCAGCTCGACGTGCTCGATGTCGCGGGTCAGCGCCTGTCGATGCCGGCGACGCCGGGCCTGCGAGCGGGTGATCGGGTACGGATCAGGGTGCGGGCCCGCGACGTGGCGCTGGCACGAAAGCGGCCCGAGGCGATCAGCATACGCAACGTGCTGGAAGGCCAGCTGCGGGAACTCAGCCTGGACGCGGGCTCGGCCTACTGCGAGGTGCTGGTCGACGTCGGCGGTCTGCCGCTGCGCTCGCGCATCACCCGGGCCGCCGCCGAGGCGCTCGCCCTGGCGCCCGGAGACCGCCTGTTCGTGCTGGTCAAGACCGTCAGCCTGGAAGACGCCGGCGCTTGAGCGCGCTCAGGCCCGCAGCCAGTCCAGCACGCAGCGCGCGAGTTCTTCGCCGCGATCTTCCTGAATGAAGTGGCCACCACCCTCGATGGTGCGGTGGGGCTGGCCGACGCAGCCCGGAATGCGTCTGCGGAACACCGCATCGGCACCCGCGGTGATCGGGTCGCTGTCGCCGAATGCACAGAGCCAGGGCGTGTCGAGCCGTGCGAGCACCTCCCAGGCGGCCCGGTTCGGTCCGCTCTCGGGGTCGTCCGGGCTGACCGGCACCAGGGCCGGGAACTGCCGCGCGCCGGCCTTGTAGCGGTCGTCCGGAAACGGGGCGTCGTAGGCCGCCTTGACGCGGTCGCCGAGCGTCGTCGTGGTGGCGCTGTCGAGCACGAAGCTCGCCGAGAACTCCGGCACGGTTGTGGCGAACTGCCGCCAGCGCAGGAAGGCCTCGCTGGCGCCTTCGTCGCCACTGGGCAGGAAGGTGTTGCTGGTGACGACGCGCGCGAAGCGATCCGGTTCGTCGGCCACCAGGCGCAGGCCCAGCAGGCCGCCCCAGTCCTGGCAGATCAGCACGATGTCGCGCAGGTCGAGCGCGCGCAGCCAGTCCTGCAACCAGGCGACGTGGCGGGCGTAGCTGTAGTCGGCGCGGTCCGCCGGCTTGTCGGAGCGGCCGAAGCCGACCAGGTCCGGGGCCACCGCGCGGTACCCGGCGTCGACGAAGGGCGGAATCATCCTGCGGTACAGGTAGCTCCACGAAGGCTCGCCGTGCAGCATCAGCACCGGCTGCGCGTCCCCGGGACCCTCGTCGACGTAGTGGACGCGCAGTTCCTGCGCCTCCTGCCGGTCGGCCACCAGCAGGTAGTGCGGTTCGAACGGGTAGTCTTCGAGGTCCTCGAATCGGGCTTCCGGCGTACGCAGGATATCCATCACCAGGTACCCGTGTTGTCCATGGACCGCCAGGGTTCGGCCGGCGGCAGCGGATCGCCGGACTGCAGCAGTTCGATCGAGATGCCGTCAGGCGATCGCACGAATGCCATGCGTCCGTCACGTGGTGGCCTGTTGATCGTGACGCCGCCCTCCTGCAGGCGCTGGCAGGCCTGGTAGATGTCGTCGACGGCGAACGCCAGGTGACCGAAGTTGCGGCCGCCGGTGTACTCCTCGGGATCCCAGTTGTACGTCAGTTCGACCAGCGGCGACTTCTCCTCGCTGGCCCGTTGCTGGTCGCCCGGCGCGGACAGGAACACCAGCGTGAAGCGGCCCTGCTCCGAGTCGTAGCGGTTGGTTTCGACCAGGCCGAGCCGATTGCAGTAGAAGTCGAGAGACTGGTCGAGGTCCGAGACGCGGACCATGGTGTGCAGGTATCGCATAAGCGGTCGATCTCCATAGGGGTACGGTTGCAGACTAATGCCCGGAGTCGCGCTCAGCAATCCCGGCACCATCGAAGGGCGTATAATCACGCCTCCGTACGGGGAGGGCGAGGTCCATGACTTACTTTGACTGCGAACGGGCCGACTGCGAACAATCGGGTGGTGCAGTGGCCCAGCGCATCGCGCCGCGGGAGAAGGATCTCGGCGGCTTCTCCGTGCGCCGGGTGCTGCCGTCGCGTGAACGGCGCATGGTCGGGCCGTTCGTGTTTTTCGATCACATGGGTCCGGCGACGTTTCCTCCGGGTCAGGGACTGGCGGTCCGGCCGCATCCACACATCGGTCTGGCGACCATCACCTACCTGTTCGAAGGGGAGATCATGCACCGGGACAGCCTCGGCTACGAGCAGGCGATCCGACCCGGCGCGGTCAACCTGATGACCGCCGGGCGCGGCATCGTGCACTCCGAGCGCGCCGGTTCCGATCTCGACCGGGAATCGCGGCTGCACGGGATACAGTCCTGGATTGCGCTGCCGCGGGACCAGCAGGAGATCGAGCCGGCGTTTACGCATTACCCGGCCGGCGCCCTCGCCGAGACCGTCGTCGACGGCGCCAGTGTGCGCGCGATCCTGGGCAGTGCGTTCGGGATCAGCTCGCCGGTGACGACCTTTTCGCCGACCCTGTACCTCGAATGCCGCCTGTCCGCGGGAGCGCGGCTGAACCTGCCGCCGGAATACGCGGAACTGGCCGTCTACGTCGTCGAAGGCGAGGCGCTCGTGGGCGGTGAGGAAGTCGAGCGCGGCGTGATGGCCGTGGTCCGTGAAGGACAGCGCGTGATGCTGGAAGCCACCGACGACACACACCTGATGGTGATCGGCGGCGAGCCGCTTGGAGAGCGCATCGTCTGGTGGAACTTCGTCTCCGACTCGATGGATCGCATCGAACTGGCCAGGCGTGACTGGCGGGAAGGGCGCTTCGCCATGGTGCCCGGCGACGACGAGTTCATCCCTCTGCCCGATTGAACCGCTCACGTCCTGATGATCAAGGCCCTGCCATGACGAACCCCACGGAGCAGCCCGAGCAGCGCGATCGTCGGCGTCGCCGGATGGACCGGGCGGTGCCGATTCATGCCGTCGACGGCGGCGTGCTGCTCGGCCTGGCGGCAGACCTGTCGGACCGTGGACTGCAGCTGCGTAGCGGCCAGCCGATGGCGGCAGGCAGCCGCTGGCAGCTGTACACGCGTTTCAAAGAGCCGGTTATGGAGCAAGAGCGCGTGGAATTCGTTGCCGAGGTGCGCTGGTGCCGGCCGCACGACAACGGCAACGGTTACGACGTCGGACTGCAGATTGTCGAGATCGGCGCCCGCGGCTCGGCCGCCTTGAGCTATTTCGCCCGACAGAACGTCAGGCCCTGAACCCGGTGCCGGCGGCGCCCGCTTCGGGCAACACGCGGTTTGTATCGCAGGTCCGCAGGAGGATGCCGGCTTGAAGTCTCCCAAGCCCGGAATACGCGTCGCACCTTCCCGTATCGGTACCGGTGTCTACGCCACTCGCGGCTTTGCCGCCGAAGAAACCGTCGGCGAGGTCAGGGGGCGGCACCTCGACGACGTCGGCTACGGGTCCGACTACTGTATCGACCTGGGGGAGGGTCAGGCTCTCGAACCGGAACCGCCGTTCCGGTTCATCAATCACAGCTGCGACCCGAATTGCCAACTGGTGGTTTACGACGAGGACGCCATCGACCCGCACCGGGTCTGGGTCGAGACGCTGCGCCAGGTCACCGCCGGCGAGGAGCTGACCATCGACTACGCCTGGCCCGCCGAAACCGCGATCGCCTGTCGCTGCGGGAGTCCGGCCTGCCGGGGCTGGATCGTGGCGGAAGAGGAACTGGACGAGCTGCGCTCCGGGTAGCCGGTCGACTCTGCGCGTCGACGGTACTCGATGTCATGCCGCACGTAGTGCGGAGAGCCGACGCCGTGTTCTTCTGGACGCCGAGGTCGCGGCAACACGCAGGAGGAGGGGGCCGGGTCAGGCCGGTCGGGCAACGAGTTCCTGCATGCGTTCCAGGGCCTCGACGACGTCGCGGCACTCCAGGGCAATGCGAATCAGCAGACCCGCATTGCGCGCCGACCGTCCGGATTCCTGCAGTTCCTCGAGCAAGACGGCAACGAGTTCGTCGGCCGTGCGCCGTGCGCCGTGCAGAGGCTCGCCAGGCTGCGGCGCGCCGCTTACGCCCGCCTGTCGTACCGACCGAACCGCGGCCGTCAGCTGCTTGGTCAGGCTATCCAGCAGCCGGCGGGTAGCGGGCGAGGGCGGGACGTGTCCGTTCAGCACGAAGGTCTGCGCGCTGTCGACGATGACCTGCGCGGACTGGCGCAGGTCCTGCTCGGCGTCGAGAAGCCGGAGCGGCAGGTCACCGGCGCCGCGCGCCACGAGGTGCGAGTGTTTGAGCTCCGCGACCATGCGCCGCTCGGCGACATCCGTGGCCTGTTCCAGCGCGAGCAGGTGGCGCCGTCCGGCCTGCAGCGCCTTGCTGTCCTCGTCGTGCAGACCGGTCAGCGACGCATCGAGCGTTTCCGCCAGGCGATCGAGCTGTACGCCCAGGCGCTCCATCACCCGCGCCATCGCGTCGTCCGCCGGCACACCGGACAGTCGTGGCATACCCGTGTCCGCGGCGGCGCCCGCCCGGCGCCTGTGAACACGACTGCTGTGCACCAGCGCGAACACGACGCCCGCGACCATCACAATCAGGCCCGACAACTCGAACTCGTAGATGACGAAGGCGATGAATCCGGCGCCGGCAAAGGCCATGGCCGCCGTGGCAAACCAGCCGCCGATGACGCTGAGCACGCCGGAAACGCGATACGCGGCGCTGTCGCGTCCCCAGGCTCGATCCGCCAGGGAGGTGCCCATGGCGACCATGAAGCTGACGTAGGTGGTCGACAGCGGCAGTTTCAGCGAGGTCGCGAAGGCGATCAGGATCGCCGCGACAGACAGATTGACCGACGCTCGGACGAGGTCGAACGCCGGACCGTCGCCGGCCGGTGCCGCGGTGGACTGACTGAAGCGTCGTGTCACCTGCTGCTGTACCGCGCCGGGAAACACGCGCTGTACGAAATCGGCGGCCGCCAGAAAGGCGCGGACCACCGAGCGTGCCACCGGCCCGGGGCGGAAGCGCTCGGCGCTCTCGTCCTGGCGTCCGAGATTGACTTCCGTTTCGGTGACCGAGCGCGCCTTGGCCGACAGCCACAGGGTGATCACCATGACGAGGCCCGCCGCGAGCAGCCAACCGGTATTGCCGCGCACCGGCTCGGTCAGCGCGGTCATCGCCATCGTTTCCGGCGCAAGACCGGTACCCTGCCAGGCCTGGAAGGAGCTCAGTCCCGCGAGAGGAACGCCGATGAAATTGACCAGGTCGTTGCTGGCGAAGGCCATGGCCAGGGCAAAGGTGCCGGTCAGCACCACGACACGCAGGGGCTCGATACCGGCCGAGACGAGGCCGAGGACCAGCACGAACCAGACGGCGAACAGCACGAGCGCCGTCGCCGCCAGATGATCGAACACGAACTCGACAGCACCGGCCGGAACGAATGCCGCGCCCTTGAGGCCCTTTACGAACAGGAAGAAGCTGATCGCCGACAGGGCCAGCGCCGCCCATGACCACTTCACCATCGGGCCGTGGCGACCCTCGAAGCCAAACAGGAGCCGGGACAGGAACTGGATCGCCGTGCCGACAGAAAAAGCCACCACGACCGAGAGCAGGATGCCGCCGACGATAATGCCGGCCTGCCGTGCATTGATGAACGCCAGGACCGAGTCCGCGCCAGGATCGCTCATCACGACGAGGGCTGCCACGACGACCGACGCGCCGAACAGTTCGAAGACGATGGAAACGGTCGTCGACGTGGGCAGACCGAAGGTATTGAAAAGGTCCAGCAGGATCACGTCGGCGATCATCACCGCCAGAAAGATCACCATCACGTCGGCAAAACTGAACAGCTCCGGATTGAAGATCCCCTTGCGGGCCACTTCCATCATCCCGGACGAGAACAACGCGCCACAGACGATGCCGATGCTGGCGATGGCGAGAATGACCGTGCGCGAAGCCACCCGGCTGCCGATCGCTGAATTGAGAAAGTTGACGGCGTCGTTACTGACCCCGACGCTCAGGTCGAGCAGGGCGAGCAGGAACAGCAGGGCGACCGCGACCAGGTAGAAGTCAGGCATCATTCCATTGACGGCGAAGTCCGCAAACCATCAACGATAACCGGGCGAATGTGACAGGGCCGTGACAGTACGCTGTGACCGCGCAGGGATCACGTGCCCGGGTGATTGTGCTGTCATGCTCTGCGATGATGCCGGCCATGGCAAACCGGGCACCGCAATCCGAGCCGGAACTGGAAGCGCAGGAATGAACGACACGCTGTCCTGGATCCTGCTGCTGCTGTTCGCGGCGCACCTGCTGGGATTCGTTCTGCTCGGCCTGAAGCGGCGCCAGTGGTACTACCTGGCGCTGGTCGTGACTTTCATGCTGCTTACGGGGACCTTCGCGCTGATCCTGTTCGCACCGTCCTGGTCGTTCGCCGGAACGCCGCTGTACCGGATCCTGCGCTACCTGGCCTGGGCGTCAGCCGTTCTGTCGATCAGCTGGACCCTGAAGCGCCTGGCGCGACGACGCAGCCACCGGACTGCCGGCAGCCAATAGTTCGCATAATGTATATTATGTTAAATAGAGTGCCGGCCAGTGGTCGCGGCAGCGGCGCGCTTGTCGGTGCCCGCTCAGGCCCCTGCCATCACCCCGTGCGCGACCAGCGGCGTGAAGCCGCCGTAGATCATGCGTTTGCCGTCGTACGGCGCCTCGGGCATCGACGCGCCCAGTTCCGGTTCCGTCTGCATGCGCTGCCAGGCGTGGTCGCGGGTTTCCTTGTCCGGCCATTGCACCCAGGAGAACACGACGGTCTCGTCGTCGGCGAGTTGCACGGCCATTGGCAAGGACGTGTGTTGTCCGGGCGGCACGTCGTCGCCCCAGCATTCCCAGTGCGCCGTGGCGCCGAGTGCCTCGAGAATGGCCCAGGCCTGCTCGGCGTGCTGCCTGAATGCGTCGCGGCTGGCGTTCGGTACCGGTGTCACGAATCCGTCGACGTAGCTCATCGGGGGTCTCCCTGCAGGTTGCGGCTGATTGGACCGGGACACCGTATCATGGGCCGGACCGTCGGTCGTAATCGGAGAAGCCGCATGCACGTCAGCGCCCTGTACCGGTACCCGGTCAAGTCCGCCGCGGGCATTCGGGTCGAAACCGCGCAGCTGGACCGATTCGGAATCGCCGGCGACCGTCGCTGGATGCTGGTCGACCCTGATGGCCGCTTCGTGACGCAGCGCGAACTCGCCTCCCTGGCGACGCTCGCGGTCAGCGACCTCGATGACGGCCTGGTGCTGTTCCGCGACGGGTCGAGGTTCACGGTGCCCCGGCCCGGCCCGGAGGCCGCGAGTCGCACGGTGACGGTCTGGAAAGACGCGGTCGGGGCGCTCGATGCCGGTGACCCGGTCTCAGCCTGGCTGTTCGAGCAGTTCCGGCGCCCGCTGCGCCTGGTGTACCTGCCCGACTCCGCCCGTCGGCCCGTCGATCCGGACTACGCCGGGTCCGAAGACCTGGTCGGCTTCGCCGACGGTTTCCCGCTGCTGCTGACCGCCGACGAATCCCTGGCTGAGCTGAATACCCGTTTGGCCGAGCCGATCGGCATGGAGCGCTTCCGTCCCAATCTCGTGGTGACCGGCGCCGCGCCGTATGCCGAAGACGGCTGGCGGAGCGTGCGGGTCGCCGGTCTGGAATTCCGGGTGGCCAAGCCCTGTTCGCGTTGCGTGATTCCGTCGATCGACCCGCGCACCGGTATCAGGGAGCCCCGGGTCAGCCGGGTGCTGGCGGCCTGCCGGCGCATCGACGGTGCGGTCTATTTCGGGCAGAACCTGCTGGGCCCGCGGTCCGGGAC
>CAZOUC010000060.1:9338-9647 GCA_964582825.1 uncultured Enterobacteriaceae bacterium
GGAGGACGGCATCACCGTCACGCTCGATACGGGCGGGACGTTCCGCGTCGGCGATCCGGTGCTGGTGATCGAGCCCTGAAGCGCCGCGCACAGACTGCGAAATCTGTTTAAAAAAGCCGCCGTAAACTACTGATTTATAACAATATGAGTTACTCGAATCCGGGCGCCCGCAATTCCATCACGTCGACATCGAGTCGTTGAGCGGCGATCGCGAAGTCGAAGCGGTCGGTCTGCAGGCAGAGGTCGAAGTCTTCCGGCGGTGACCAGGGCTGCGCCGGGTCGAAGAAGCGCTCGGCACAGGGCGAGGCG
>CAZOUC010000061.1:0-9598 GCA_964582825.1 uncultured Enterobacteriaceae bacterium
GGCAGCAGGAAGGCGTTCGCCAAGGCCGGTTACAAGACCCTCGAAGGAGGCAGTTACCGGAGCATGTGGTGGGTATTCCACAGCGGCCATGGCGCCTTTGCCGCGCGGGGCGTGCACGGCCAGACCATTTACGTGGATCCGAAAGCGGATATGGTGCTGGTCCGTTTAGCGTCCTTCCCCAGCGCCAAGAACGCCAACATCGATCCAACTTCGCTGCCGGCGTACCAGGCTGTCGCGGAGTACCTGCTTGGCAGGTGACAGACCGGGTGATCGTTGCCGGGGGCCAGGGCCGTCGGGCTCGCCTGTTCAGGCGCTTGATGCCCGTACGCGGTTTCGTCCCGCCTCCTTGGCCTCGTACAGAGCCTGGTCGCAGCGTTGATAGACCGCGTCCCAGGTCTCGTCCGGCCTGGTTTGCGCAACCCCGATGCTGATCGTCACCGACGTGTCGCCAGCCCGCGCCTCGGCTGCGACCCGGGCGCGCAGCTTCTCGGCGACCTGCAGCGCGTCGTCCAGTTCGGTATTTGGCAGCATCACGACGAATTCCTCGCCGCCGATCCGGAACAGGGTGTCGACCGAGCGGATCGAGTCGCGGGCCAGATCCGCGACGCGCCGGAGTATCCGGTCCCCCGCCAGGTGTCCGAGGGTGTCGTTGACCTGTTTGAAGTGGTCGATATCGAACAGCAGCATCGACGAACGGGCCTGTTGTTCGTCCATGTCCTGGAAGCGATCCTGCAGGTGGCGCCGATTGTATGTGCCGGTCAGCGAATCCTTTTGCGCCATGTCCTGCAGCAGGGTCTGCAGCCGCTCCGCGACGATCAGGAAGATGTTGGTGAACGTGATGGTGATGGCCAGCGTCGCGGCGATACGGGGCAGCGCGAACGGGTCCAGGTGCTGCCAGGCCAGGTAGACCGAGCCGAGGGCGAGTACGCCGTTGAACAGGTTCGCCTGCGTTCGCGGCATCACGAAAAACGTGATCAGCATCGCAGGGTAGGCCCAGTACACGCCGACCAGACCGTGCGACACGATCGTCATCCATACCGTCGGCCAGATGGCGGCGAAGGCGAGGAACGGCGGGATCAGGGCCTTGCCCCGCCGGAACAGGCTCCAGCCTTCGACCAGGAACAGCACCGAGGTCAGTCCGGTGATCAGGGTCAGGGGAATGCGCCCCTGCACCAGGTGATTGATCGAGAACGGGGTCAGCAGCAGAACCAGGGCGATGGACACCCCGAGGAACGTCCGGTTCCGGTACTCCTCGAGAATGTCCAGCGTGGAATCCGAGTGCGGGCCCGACTCAGCCACGTCGCTGCGTTCCTTTGTCTGCCAGTCGTTCGACTTCAGTGTACCAAGCGGGCGCTGCGGGCGGATCCAAATCCCTGCAGCGCCGACCGTCGCCGCGGGCGTCCTGGCTGGCCGACCGGGCGCCTGCGGCGATGGAGCCGGTCGTGAATAGTCACCAACACGACCGAGCGGTCGTATTGATAATCGCTCGCATTATTAATACGATGCCAAGTCGATTTTCTGGAGATGTCTGAAATGCCGTGTTCATCAGCGCGCGGTGCGCGCCTGCTCGTTCCTACCGCCGTCGCGCTCGCGCTGTCTTGCGCCACGCCGGCCCTGGCCCGCGACGACCAGATCGAGGAGGTCCGCGTCGAGGGCAAGTACCTGTCGATCGACAAGCTCGACGCGGTCAAAACGCCGACGCCGATCCTCAACGTGCCGCAGAGCCTGTCGATCCTCACCGACGAACAGATCCGCGATCAGGCGTTCCGCAATTTCGGGGACGTGTTGCGGTACACGCCTGGCCTGTCGATCAGCCAGGGCGAAGGCCACCGCGATGCCATCATCATCCGCGGGCAGCAGACCACGGCGGACTTCTTCATCGACGGCGTGCGGGACGACGTGCAGTACTACCGCCCGCTGTACAACGTCCAGCAGATCGAGATCCTGCGCGGGCCCAACGCGCTGCTGTTCGGCCGTGGCGGAGCGGGAGGCATCATCAACCGCGTACAGAAAACCGCCCGGATCGGTGAGCGCTTCAGTTCCCTGGACCTCGGCCTCGATACCTTCGGCGCGCACTCGGTCGCGTTCGACAGCAACGTGGACGCCGGTGACGACCTGGCAGTCCGGCTCAACGCGTACTACCAGGGCCTGGAAAACCACCGTGATTTCTTCGACGGCGAGAGCTTCGCCGTCAATCCGACCGTGACGATGGCTCTGGCGCCTGAAACCCGCGCCACGTTCTCCTACGAGTACGTGGACGACGACCGTGTCGTGGATCGCGGCGTGCCTTCGCGATCGGTGGCCGGGGGGCCGAACGTGCCGCTCGACGGTTACCAGGACACCTTCTTCGGCTCGCCCGACGAGAATTTCACCACGCTCGAGGCGCACATCCTGCGCGGCCGCCTCGACCACCGCATCGGCGATGGCCTGCGCGGCAACGTCACCGTCCAGTACGCGGACTACGACAAGCTCTACCAGAATCTGTACGCCAGCGATTCGGTCGAGGTCGTCGACGGTCGCTTTCCCGAAGTCGAGCTCGACGGCTACCTCGACACCACCCAGCGCGAGAACCTGATCCTGCAGGCAAACCTGGTCGGTGAATTCACCACCGGCGCGGTCGGCCACACGATACTGTTCGGCGTCGAATACGGCGACCAGCAAACGTCGAACGCGCGCGCCGACAACGTGTTCGCGGCCAACGGCGACGACCAGCTGTTCATCCCGTTCACCGATCCGCTCAGCATCCCGGAGTTCGCGTTTTCGTCGCCGTCCCGCGATCGCAGCTCCGACGTGGTCTTCCAGTCGATCTACGTGCAGGACCAGCTCGACCTGACCGACTCGCTCAAGCTGCTGCTCGGCGCGCGCTACGACCGCTTCGACATCGATGTGTTCGACGCGATCGAACAGAACGACGGCGATGCGACGGGCGGCGATTTCGCCCGCGAGGACGACGAGATCACGCCGCGGCTCGGTGCCATCTACAAGCCGGCCGAGAACGTTTCGCTTTATGCCAGCTACAGCGAGACCTTCCTGCCACGGTCGGGTGACCAGTTCCTGACCCTGGACCTGAACAGCGAGAACACGCGCCCGCAATTCTTCGAAAACACCGAAATCGGCCTGAAATGGGACCTGCGCGCCGACCTGAGCCTGACCGCCGCGCTGTTCAGCCTGGAGCGGGAGAGCTACACGTCGACCGACCCGAATGATCAGGAGCAACTGCTCGTCATCGACGGTTCACAGACCGACGGATTCGAGCTGCAGTTCACCGGGCGTTTGACCGACCGCTGGTCGATCGCGACCGGGTACTCCTACCTGGACGGCGAGGTCGAGCGCGTCGACGGCGCCGGCGATTCCGGCAATCGCACCGGGCAGACTCCCGAGCACATGTTCTCGATCTGGAATTCGATCGACCTGGGTCCGCGGCTGCGCCTCGGCCTCGGCGCGACCTACCAGGACGACTTCTTCGTGCTGGAGGACAACCGGGTTCGGGTGCCGAGCTACACGCGCGTCGACGCGGCGGCGTACTACCAGCTCAACGCGTCGACCCGCCTGCAGCTCAACATCGAGAATCTGCTCGACGAGGACTACTGGCCGGACGCGCACAGCAACGACAACATCACCACCGGGCGGCCGCTGAACGCGCGCCTGTCGGTGACCGTGGACCTGTAATCCCGGACCGGAGAATCGCTGCGCGGCTCGTTACGCGGTCTCCTGATCTTCGCCGATCACGATCACCGAGTCGCTCTCGAAGCGGTAGGGCGGCACCACCAGGTTGGTCGGCGCCGGTACACCGGTGTAGACCCGGCCGGCGAGATCGAACTTGGAGCCGTGACAGGGGCAGAAAAAGCCCCCGTGCCAGTCCTCGCCGCCGAGATCGGCGGCACCGACTTCGGGCCGGTACTTGGGTGTGCAACCCAGGTGCGTGCAGATGCCGACGAGCACGATGAGATCCGGCCGAATCGAACGCTGTTCCGGGTCCACGTAGGCGGGCTGTTTCGACTCTTCAGACGACGGGTCGCGCAGGTTTTCGAGCCCGGTATTCAACAGCGCAAGCGCCTCGGGCGTGCGCCGCACGATGTACACGGGCTGGCCGCGCCACTCGACGGTGAGCATGGCGCCGGGCTGCAGCTTGCCGACGTCCCAGCGCACCGGGGCGCCGGCCGCCTGGGCCCGGGCGCTCGGATTCCAGGACAAGGCCAGTGGAGTCGCGACGCCAGCGAGCCCGGCCGCACCGAGCACCGACGTGGCCGCAGTCAGAAATCTGCGCCTGCCTTTGTTGACAACACTCGCGGTCATAAAGCGCACCTCCAATGCGTCCGCCTTCTGCAGAACAATCCGCCGAAAAGTGGCATGTGGGACACCATAAATAATCGCCGGAGAAAAAGCAATATTTTAAATGACACTTTTAAGCCCCGGGCCGCTCCACTCGGTGGCTTACGTGCGGGTGTGGCGGCTGCGGCCTGATCTGGCGGGTATGGGCACGACGGGCCGGTCCGGCGTCCTGGTACCCGCCGTGGCGCCACCGCGGGACGTTTTGCCTTGTCATCGGGCGGGGAGACGTTTTTCGGTATGCTCGGCACCGGATCGGCGCCACTGTATGGTGCCCTTGCTGCGGGATTACCCGGCTGCGATTCAGGAGCGAACGCCGTGAAGAGCTATACACACGGTCTGCTGACCATGGCCTTCCTGCTGGTCGTCAACGGCCTTTGCGAAGCGCCGCGCGCGATGTCGGCGACGGCCGAGGCCTTGCCGAGCCGCTCTGCCGGCCGGCTCGAACTGGTGGCGTTTCGGGTCCGCGATGATGTCGACGCCGCGCTGAATGCCGACGCCGGCTGGGCCGCGCCGGAAAACTCGCCCGCTGCGCTGCGCTACGACACGCCGTTCCGTTTTCGAATCCAGGTTCGTGCCGCCGACAGTTGGCCGGAGGGTCATCTGCTGCGCCTGCAGTACCGCCGGCGTGGTGGTCCGTGGATGCCGTTGGGCGTCGCCGGCTTTCCGTATCCCCGGTTCGCGACGCCGGTCGTCTCGGTGGTATCGACGCCGGCGTATGCGCACGGTGCAGAAACGGAGCGTCTGCTCGGCGATCCGAGCATTGCCTGGGACGACGGAGCCGGGCTGAACGGCGTGGCCGAGACCCCGGTGTGGCGTGCGCAGGGCGAGGCGCTGGAGTGGGAGTGGCCACTGGTCGTGCGCCGCTTTGCCGACGGCGCGCGGTTTTCGGCCGATGGCGAGCTCTTCGAGCTCCGCGTCGTCGACGGACACGGCAGAGCCCTGCCGGGACGCCCCCCGGCGAGATTAACGGTGTCGGCCACAGCCGGGCACCTCGGCGGCACCTTCGTCGAGACGCCGGGCCGGCTCGGACCCTACCAGTCGCGCTCCGGTCATCTCTACTTCTTCATGGAACCGACGGAAACCGACAACCGTCTCATGGCGGTGCTGTCGACAGATCACGGCCGGTCCTGGCGGGAGGTGGACCCCGAGGGTCGGCCCGTCGCCGGCGACCTGGAAGGCGTTGCCTCCGCGCGGATCGGGGACACCGTTCACCTGGTGCACCAGGTGACGCGCGAGGTGTTTCATCACGCGTTCGAACTGGACGGGGCCGGCCCGGCGCGATGGCTGATCAACAGTCAGACGATCGCCAGGCCGGAAGAGCCGCCCACGCAGTTCGCCGATCTCGTGGCGCGTCGCGACGGCAGCCTGGTCGCGCTGTACGCCGGCCCCACGCGCTTGTTCCTGCAGGTCCGTTCGCCGCCAGGGGATTGGGGGCTGCCCAAGGAGATCGACGCCAGCATGGGGCCCGAGCTGTCGGGGCCGGTGCTGGCCACGGGTCCGGACGACCGGGTCACGATGGCCTATACCGGCCGGGACGGGCGTGGTTTCGTCCGTCACCTGCTCCCGGACGGGACCCTGACGCCGCGGCGCGAGCTGTCGGTAAGCCTGGGCCGCAACGACGCCGAGAACGGCGCGATCCTGCCCCTGGTCGTCTTGCCCGGCTCAGGCACCACCGTCGTGCTGTACCGCGAGGAAGACGGCCTGCTGCGCGAGCGCCGCTTCACGAGCGGCGGCGACCTCTCCGATCCGGTGATCGTGTCTCGCCTGCCGGTGGTGACCGACGCTGTCGATTCCGAACAGGTCGGTGCCGACCTGGTGGTGAACGAGGGCGTGCTGCACCTGCTGTTCATCGAACAGGATTCGCGTGCCCTGTACCATGTGAGCTCTCGGCAACCCGGGGTCTGGGCCGAGCCACGTTTGCTGGTCGACGATATCGACGCGTCGTGGGTGCGTGGTGCGGTGCATCGCGACGCAGCTGGTCAGGCGGTGTATGGCTTCGTCTACGATGCCGGCTCGCGCGGTGGTGCCGGGGCCAATCGCTACTTCGCGCTGCCGCTGGACAGCGGACCGTGATGATGCATCGCGCCGTGTCGGCCCGATTTTTCATCATTCGGTCATCTTTGCCGGTCAAGGTCGCGTGTTCAGTCGTTTTCGCCAGACTGCAATCGCACATGGGCCAGCCCGGCCCCGAGGACCCGGCGCAGCGCGTCGCTGCGCCCCACCGCAAGGAGAGTCGATCATGGGAATAGGCGGCATCAGCATCTGGCAGTTGCTGATCATTCTGGCTATCGTCGTACTGCTGTTCGGCACCAAGCGCCTGCGCACGCTGGGCGGCGATCTCGGTTCGGCGATTCGCGGTTTCCGCAACTCGATGCAGGACACCGAGGCCGGCGACAAGCAGCTGCAGGACAAGACCGAGGACGGCGACACGATCGACGTCGAGGCCGAGCGCAAAGACAGCCAGACGACCTGACCGACCACCCAGTAGTCCAAATCCCGTGTTCAGCATCGGCTTTATCGAGTTGTTGATGATCGCCGTCGTGGCCCTGCTCGTGCTGGGCCCCGAACGGCTGCCGGGCGCGGTCCGTGAAACGGCGATCTGGATCGGCCGGGTGCGCCGTCACGCCAATGCGATTCGGCACCAGATCGAAGAGCAGATCGAGGATCTGGAAAACGAGACGATGATCTCCGACCTCAAGGAAGGGCGGAAGCTGCTCGACGAGATGCAGAGCGGCGTCAAGAAGGACCTCGATATCGCCATCGGCCAGGACAAGTCGGGGTCCGGAGACACCGGAAAGTCGGCGTCCGGGGAAAGCCGCCAGTCGTGACGGATCAAGCGGAGACCGACTACGACGACGAGGCCTTGCCGCTGGTCAGGCACCTGACCGAGCTGCGCAATCGCCTGCTCAACGCCGTTGCCGCCGTGCTGGCCATCTTCCTGTGCCTGATCTGGTTCGCGAATTCCATTTACCAGTTCATTTCCGAACCGTTGCGCCGCTTTCTCCCCGAGGGCGCGACGATGATCGCCACCGAGGTGGCGTCCCCGTTCCTGACCCCGTTCAAGCTGGTGCTGGTGCTGTCGATCCTGCTCGCCATTCCGGTCATCCTGCACCAGGCCTGGTGCTTCGTGTCGCCGGGTTTGTACCGGAAAGAAAAGCGCTTTGCGATGCCGCTGCTGTTCTCGAGCATCGCGCTGTTCTACCTCGGTGTGGCCTTCGCCTACTACGTGGTGTTTCCGCTCGTGTTCGCCTTCTTCACCGGGGTCGGGCCCGAGGGCGTCACGGTGATGACGGACATCAACCATTACCTCAACTTCATCCTGAAGCTGTTCTTTGCCTTCGGCCTGGCGTTCGAGATCCCGGTGGCGACCGTGCTGATGGTGTGGTCCGGCATCACCACCCCGGCACGCCTGCGCAAGAAGCGCCCGCACGTGATCGTGGGCTGCTTTGTCATGGGGATGCTGCTGACGCCGCCAGACGTCATCTCGCAGACCCTGCTCGCCCTGCCGATGTGGGTCCTGTTCGAGCTGGGCATCCTGCTGTCGGCGCGCTTTGTAAAGGGTCGCGCGGAGGCCGAGCCGGTCAAGGTCTGACGGTACGGCTAGTCCGCAGCAGTTGCGTGTGGGCTGCACGACTTTCCTCCTGCTCAATCGTCCATCCGATCGATCCGGCGCTGTTTCGCTTGAGAAAAAAACGCCGAAGTGGCAAGCCACTTCGGCGTTTCTGCTATGGGCCGCGGCGCCGCCGACTGGCGGCGCCGGGTCCGGATGAGGCCTCGGTCAGGAACCGACTACGCGGCCATCCTTTTTGCGAATGACGATGGTGCAATCGCGCGGGATGGTGACACCGTCCGGCTGGGCCGGAAAATTCGTTGCAGACGGGTCGCCGTTACCGGGATGCTGAATGTTGATGAATATCGTCTTCCGGTTCGGGGTGTAGGCGAAGCCGGTGATCTCGTCACCGTTGACGCCCATGAACAGGCGGCGGATCTCGCCGGTGGCGGCATCGGCAACCAGCAGCTGGTCCTGCAGGCCGTCTTTCTGACCGCCGTCCGTCTCGATGAATACGCGGCCGCGGTTGTCGACGGCGAGGCCGTCCGGGTCGGAGAACGACTCTTCCGTGCCGTGGGTGTTGGCGGCAATCAGGAAGATCTCCCACTGGAAGGACGTGTTGTTGACGTCGTTGTCCTTGAAGCGAATGATGTGACCGTCGCTTCGCGTTTCCAGCGGGTTGGCTACGTTGGCGGTATCCGCCGACAGTCCGCTGTTGTTGGTCAGCGTCACGTAGATCGTGCCGTCCGGAGCCGTTGCGGTCCACTCGGGGCGGTTCATCGGGGTGGCGCCGGCTTCGTCTGCCGCGATACGTGCGTACACCAGGATCTCTTCGAGCGTGCTGTACGAGACGATGTTGGGGTTGTCCGGGGTGAGCGGCAGCCATTCGCCAACGCCGCCTTCCTGGAACTGGGCAACGTAGAGGGTGCCTTCATCCAGCGGGCTGACGCCTTCGGCGACCATGTCGCGCCACGGGCGCGCAGACAGGTACTTGTAGATGTAGTCGAAGGCCTGGTCGTCGCCCATGTAGAAGGCGATCCGGCCGTCTTCCGCTTCGCGATAGCAGGAACCTTCATGCTTGAAGCGGCCCATGGCGGTGCGCTTCGTTGGCTTCTTGGTGGGTTCGTAGGGGTCGATCTCGACCATCCAGCCAAAGCGGTTCTCTTCGTTCTTGTAGTCCGGATCCGACAGGTCGAAGCGCTTGTCGAAAATATGCCAGCCGTAGCCGAAGCCGTTTTCGCTGAAGCCGTAACGATCCTGCTCCACGGTCGGCACCCAGGTCGTTTCGACGTTGTTGGCGCCGAAGTAGCCGTTGAAGTTCTCTTCGCAGGTCAGGTAGGTGCCCCAGGGGGTGGTGCCGTTGCCGCAGTTGTTGGCGGTACCCAGCGGGACGTTGCCGTTCGGCGTGGCCAGCAGATCGCTGCCGGCGGCCGGGCCGGCGAATTCACGTGGATGCGGCGAGCCAGGTTGCTCTCAACGGTCTGCCAGGTGCCGTTGATGTCCTCAATGCGGACCACCGAGACGCCGTGGATGTGCTGCGAGAATCGCACGTCTTCCAGCGACTCCGGCACGTCCTTGCCGATGGCGTGGAAGTTGGTGCCGTATTCGTGGTTGATGACCAGCAGGCCGCGCTCATTGATCTTCTTCCGGCGCAGGCGCGGCTCCATGTCTTCCTTGAGCGGGAAGAACCACATGCCGTCGTGGCCGAGGCCGATC
>CAZOUC010000062.1:0-9596 GCA_964582825.1 uncultured Enterobacteriaceae bacterium
GGCCGATCCTCGCCGGGCTGACCGGCTGTCCCGCCCAGGCGCCGTACCGGCAGCGCACCGCGGCGCTGCGTCGCCGCGGTATCGCTCTGTGGGACGTGCTCGCGGCCTGCAGGCGCAGCGGAAGCCTCGATGCGTCGATCGACAAAGAGTCAATAATTATCAATGACTTCGAGTGGCTATTTAATAATTATTCGAGAATCAGGACGGTGCTTCTCAACGGCGGGCTGGCCGCGCGACTGTTCGAACGCCGGGTGCGGAAGCCCTTGCAGTTGACGCTGAGCTGCCAGGGTCTGCCGTCCACGAGCCCGGCGCACGCCGGGATGCGCTTCGAGGAAAAACGGCGGATCTGGCTCGAGGCGCTCGAAGACGCCCTGGACTGACTCACCAGCCGTCGGCGGCGCTGTCGCCCTGTGCCCGGAGCGCGCTGCGGATGCGCTCCGCCTCCGCGGACAGGGCAGCGGCCTCGGCGGGCGCGGCCTGCGAGAAGTCGAGGTCGCCCACGCGGTCGATCGGCAGCAGGTGCAGGTGGGTGTGCGGAACCTCGACGCCGGCGATCATCATGCCGACGCGCAGACAGGGGTAGGCGGCTTTCTGCGCCTTGGCGATGCGCTGCGACACCTGCATCAGATGACCGGCGAGTTCCGGCGGCAGGTCGTCGAAGTGGTCGATCTCCTGGCGAGGGATCACCAGAACGTGTCCGGGCCGGATCGGTGCGATGGTCATCAGGCCGACGGCCTGCTCGTCCTGCCAGACGAAGTGGCCCGGCAGCTCGCCGGCCATGATCTTGCTGAACACGCTCGCCATCACGTACCCGTCTTCGTTGCGGAGAGATAAAAGCACGCGGGCGGCGCAGGCCGCCCGCGTGGAGACGTTATTGCGGTTCGACGTTTTCGGCCTGTGGCCCTTTGCGGCCTTCGCCGACCGTGAAGGACACCGTCTGTCCTTCCTGCAGGGTCTGTTGCCCGCCGACGATGGCGGTCACGTGTACGAAGAGGTCCTTCTCGCCTTCGCGTTGGATGAAACCGTATCCCTTGGATTCATTGAACCACTTGACGGTTCCGGTCTGCTTGTCGGTCATGAATGGGTCCCTGTGAGTGCATGGTCTGGCCCTTGGCGCAGGGCAGTGCGGCGAGAGAGGGAATGCACGGAAAATACGGGAGACAGATGCATGCTGGAAAGTAGACGTCTGGACTCGATGGCCACCGCTCGACTCGCCCGGCTGATGATACGGGGCGTCCCGGGTCCCGACAAGCCCTGTCGCCGGCTCCGTCAGCGGCCGCCTGCTAGTGCAGCGGCAGGCGCAGCTGATCGTTGACCTCGAACCATTCGCGCAGGTTGCGCGGTCGGTAATCGGGATCGCGCAGGAAGCGCTGCTCGGCACTGACGTGCACGCTCTCGTCGTGATTGCGCCGGCCGATGGGTCGCCAGGCGCGGCCGAGCGCCCGCCACAGGCCGCGATCGCTGCGATAGACGTGGCCGGCGCCGGCGTGTTCGGTCAGTCCGCGCAGAAAGGTCTCGTCGAGCGCGAGCCCGCAGCCGGACGCGGCGTCGGCGATCCAGCGCAGGCAGATCGCGCCGAGACCCGGGTCCTGGGCCGTGCCGCCCACGTCGCCGTGCGAACCGGCGAACCAGCATTGCTCGGTGTGCGTGCGCCCGGCGTGCGTCTGCCACAGCGTCGGCCGGAAGGGCTCGCGGCGCTCGTCGATGGCGACGGCGTGATAGGCGTGGCGCACGATGCGGCTCAGGCGCGTATCGTGAAAGGCGTAACGCCTGTCGTTCAGTTCGCTGAACAGTTCCAGCGGGATGCCGAGTGCGCCGACCGTGTCCCAGACGCCGAGAAAGTGCACCTGCACCGGGCGGCACCAGCGGTCGCGGAAGCGCGTCGCGTTGTCCGCGTCCGGCCCCCACTTGGTGCGGTAGATGTGGTACGCGTCCGGGATACGCGCCGCCTCGCGTTTGTCGAGCAGCCAGGCATTGCGCAGCAGGCCGACCAGGCTGCGTACCGTGTAGGCGCCGCGGCTGAAACCGAAACACCAGATCTCGTCGCCGTCACGGTAGTTGTGCACCAGGAAGCGGTAGGCGTCCTGGATGTCGCGGTCGATGCCGGCGCCGCTGATGCCCGCGGCCAGGCCCTTGCCGTGCTCGCTGCCAAGGCCCGGCTGGTAGAACAGGACCTGTTCGGCGGCGTCGATGTCACTGCGCGGCAGGATCGCCCGGCCGAGGTCGACCACGTTGCTCGTGCGCGGCTGCTCGGCGTGGTGCCAGGTGCCGTCGCAACAGATGATCAGGCGCTTCATGAATGCGGGCGGCCGGCTCCGGACGGCGGTGTTCCCGGCAAGTATAGACCGATACAATGCGCCGTCCCCGCGGCCAAGATGCCTGGAAGCGCGATGAGCGACTACGCCTTACTCGAACAGCAGTACCGCGGTCTCGTCGAGGGCGAACGCGACTGGCTCGCCAACGCCGCCAACCTGTCGGCCCTGCTGTACCTCGAGCTGGCAGACCTGAACTGGGCGGGCTTTTACCTGCGACGGGGCGACGAACTCGTGCTCGGGCCCTTCCAGGGACGACCCGCCTGCACGCGCATTCCCTGGGGCCAGGGTGTGTGCGGCACCGCGGCGGCGCGGGGCGAGGCGGTGATCGTGCCGGACGTGCACGCGTTTCCGGGCCACATCGCCTGCGATGCCGCGTCGAATGCCGAAATCGTGCTGCCGGTGTTTTCCGGAGAGCGGCTCATCGCCGTGCTCGACCTCGACAGTCCCCGCTTCGATCGCTTCACTGACGCGGACCGGGCCGGCCTCGAGGCGCTGATCGAACTGTTGCGCAGCCACAGCGACGCACCGTGTCCACCGTCGCCCTGACCGTTTCCGAGGAGAACCTGCCATGAATGTCCGATTCGCCAGCATCCTGATCCTGCTGTTGTCGATGTCCACCGCGGCCGGCGCCGAAGAGCCGCCGCTGATGAACGTGGTCAGCTTCAGTACCAGCGCGCAGGCCGAAGTGCCCAATGACGAGGCCGTGATCGAACTGGTGGCCGAACACAGCGCCGCGTCCGCCGACGCCGTCGCGAAGGCCGTCAACGAGGCGATGGGCTGGGCGCTCGAGCGGGTGCGCGGCGTCGACGCGGTCGATGCGGCGACCCGGGCGTATCGCACCGAGCCGCGCTACGACCGCAACGGCCAGATCGTTTCCTGGCGCGCCAGCCAGGTGCTCGAGCTGAAGAGTCGCGACATCGAGCGGGTCACCGCCCTGGCCGGGGGCTTGCAGCAGCGTCTGGCGATCCGCTCGATGCAGTTCACGACCAGCCCCGGGCTGCGGGAGAAGATCGAGGCGCAGCTCACCCGAGAGGCGCTGGAGCGATTCCGCACCCGCGCCGAACTGGTGCGCGAGAGCATGGGTGCCCGCGAGTACGACGTCGTCAGCGTCGCGCTCGGCAGCCAGCAGCCGGGCCCGCAGCCGCTGATGGCGGCACGCGGTGCGACCATGCTGGCGGCCGAGGCCGACATCGCGGTCGAAGCCGGGCGCAGCGAACTGGTCGTCACCGCGCACGGTCAGATCCGCCTGCGCTGACGCGCCGATGGCGCTGCTCTGGGAGCGCGAACAGGGCGGTCGACGCTACGAGATTCGCAGTGCCGGCAACACCGTACGCCTGTACCGGGACGGCGTGCTGCACACCCAGTACAACCCGAAGCGGACGCTGACGCTCGGCGTCTGGGATCTGCTGTTGATGCCGGCCTTCGCCTTGCCGCGCCCGCCGCGGCGCGTGCTGCTGCTCGGTGTCGGCGGGGGCGCCGCACTGCACCTGTACCGGCGCTTCTTCCCGGATGCCGGGTTCGTCGCCGTCGACCTCGACCCCCTGCATCTCGAACTGGCGCGGCGCTTTTTCCTCCTCGACGGGGTCGGTGTCCGACTGGTCGAGGCGGACGCCCGCGACTGGATGCGTGGCGGTGCCGAGGGTTTCGAGTTCGATGTCGTCATCGACGACGTGTTCGCCGAGGACCGGCGGGGTCCGCAGCGGGTATTCGAGGCGGACGCCGCCTGGTTCGAAGAGCTCAGCGCGCCGCTGTCGGCGGACGGTGTGCTGGTGATGAATTTCGTGTCGATGAGTTCACTGGTGCGCTGCGCCTGGATGCGGCGGACTGCGATTCGACGGGCCCTGCCGGGCGGCCTGGCGCTGCGGATGCCGCACTACGCGAACGCGGTGGCGGCGCTGTACCGGCAGCGACTCGACGCGGCCGCGCTGCGCCGCGCGGTGCTCGCCAATGTCGAACTGGCGCGGCTGATCCGCTCCGGGCAGTTCAACTTCGCCGTGCAGTCGCTACGCGCCAGCGAATGAGCCCTCGGCCGACTCCACGGTCTGCAGGATCAGCGTGTTGATGGTCATCGGGCCGACGCCGCCGGGCACCGGCGTGTAGGCACGGGCGCGGTCCACGATGCCCTCGAGATCGACGTCGCCGATGCCGCCCGGGTGGTAGCCGGCGTCCACGACGACCGCCCCGTCCTTGATCCAGTCCGCCTCGATGAAGCGCGGCTTGCCCACGGCGCCGACCACGAGGTCGGCCTGACGTACCAGCGTCGGCAGGTCCTGCGTGCGCGAATGGCAGATCGTCACGGTGCAGTGGCGGTTCAGCAGCATCAGGGCCATCGGCTTGCCGAGGATCGGGCTGCGTCCGACGACGACGGCGTGCATGCCCTGCAGCGGTACCTCGTAGTGGTCGAGCAGGCGCACGATGCCCGCCGGCGTCGCCGAGCCGTAGGCCCGCTCGCCCATCGCCATGCGGCCGAAGCCGAGGCAGGTGACGCCGTCGACGTCCTTGTGCAGGGCGATGCGGTCGAAGGCGGCGCGCTCGTCGACCTGGGCGGGCACCGGGTGCTGCAGCAGGATGCCGTGGCAGGCCGGGTTGGCGTTGAGCTCGTCGATGCGCTCGAGCAGCTGGGCGGTGCCGGTGTCCGCGGGCAGTTCGACGGCGATCGATTCCATGCCGATGCGGTGGCAGGCGTTCTGCTTCATGCGCACGTAGGTGGCCGAGGCCGGATCGTCGCCGACCAGGATAGTGGCCAGGATCGGGGCCTGGCCGAGCCGCTCGCGCAGTGTCGCGACGCGGCCGGCGAGCGCCTGCTCGGTCCGCTGGGCCAGGGCCTTGCCGTCGAGGACCTGCGCTGCCATGGGGCTCTCCAGCCAGGATTACGGGATGGCGCATTCTCGCACCGGGCCCGGGATGCGGCAACGCTAAGTGGCGGAAAGCCGGTCAGATTTCCGCTATGCTTGATTGACGCTGGGAGGGGTCGACATTAAGATGCCGGCCTCTCAAAGTACGGTTTCGACCGCTGTCGGGGTATAGCGCAGTCTGGTAGCGCGCCTGCTTTGGGAGCAGGATGTCGGGAGTTCGAATCTCTCTACCCCGACCAATTCCACACTGCCCGGTGAGGCAGGCATCATGGTGGCCGTAGCTCAGTCGGTTAGAGCGCCAGGTTGTGGCCCTGGAGGTCGTGGGTTCGATTCCCATCGGCCACCCCATTCCGTTTCCGGGTCCGAGCCCGTCGCGCGCCCGTAGCTCAGGTGGATAGAGCAGCGGCCTTCTAAGCCGTCGGTCGAGGGTTCGAGTCCTTCCGGGCGCGCCACTTCACTCCCGCTCCGATTCCGCCGCGTCGCGGTCCAGCGCCAGGGTCAGCTCCACGTCGTTGGCGGATTCGCCGGAGCGGCGGCCGGTGGTCCGCTCGAAACCGAACTTGTCGAACACGTGCAGCATCGGGTGGTTGTCGGCGCGGACGCTGGCGTCGATCCGGGACAGGCCACGCTTGCGGGCTATCTCGAGCATCGTCCTGAGCAGGTAGCTGCCGATGCCCTGGTTCTGCACCTGTTCCTGGACCACGAAGGCGACTTCCGCTGCGTTCTCGTCCGCGTGGTAGTAGTAGCGGCCCACCGCACGGATCACTTCCTTCGGGCCGACCTTGTCGACGATGCACAGCGCGAGGTCGACACCCTGGTCCACGGACACCAGGCTGGCGGACTTTTCCCGGGTCATCTGGCTGGGCTGGTGGTTGTAGCGCTTGATCAGGGTTTCCTTGCTGTGCGAGTAGAAGAACTCCTGCAGCGGACGCTCGTCCGCGGGGGCCAGCGGTCGCACGAAGTATTTCTTGCCCTGGATCGTCAGCGGCACCAGCTCGACGGCGCCCAGCTCCGGCACCGGGGTGGGCTTGGCGCGGTTGTAGTCCGGCACGTAGTAGTGTTTGCGGACCTCGGCCAGCAGTTCATCGCGGAACTTCGGGTGGGCGACCTTGATCAGTTCCAGCGCGCGCTCACGCACGCTCTTGCCGCGCATCGTGGCCACGCCGTACTCGGTGACGACGTAGTGCACGTCGCCGCGCGACGTCACCACGCCGCCTCCGGGGGTCAGGGTCGGCACGATCTTGGAGACGGTACCGTTGCGGGCCGTCGAGGGCAGGGCGATGATCGGTCGTCCCCCGCGGCTCATCGCGGCGCCGCGGATGAAATCCACCTGACCGCCGATACCGCTGTAGAAGCGGTAGCCGATCGAGTCCGAGACCACCTGTCCGGTCAGGTCGACTTCGATCGCGCCGTTGATCGACACCATGTTGTCGTTGCGGGCGATACGCACCGGCGAATTGACGTGCTCGCTCGGATAGAACTCGACGTGCGGATTGTTGTGGACGAAGTCGTACAAGGCCTTCGAGCCCATGCAGAAACTGGTCACGGTCTTGCCGCGGTGATAGGTCTTCCTGCGGTTGTTGATCACGCCCGACTGGATCAGGTCCAGCACGCCGTCGCTGACCATTTCGGTGTGCACGCCGAGGTCCTTGTGGTTCGCCAGGTAGCGCAGCACCGCGTTGGGTATATCGCCGATGCCCATCTGCAGGGTGTCGCCGTCGTTGATCAGCAGGGCCACGTACTGGCCGATGCGCTCGGTGACGAGGTTCAGTTCGGCCGGCTCGATCTCCGGCAGGGGCGCGTCGCATTCGAGAAAGGCGTCGATCTGGCTGACGTGCAGGAACGAATGCCCGCTGGTGCGCGGCATGTGGCGGTTGACCTGGGCAATGACGTGGCGGGCGGAGTGCGCGGCGGAAGACACGACGTCGACCGACACGCCCATCGAACAGTAGCCGAATTCATCCGGCGGCGAGACCATGATCAGCGCCGCGTCCAGCGGCACGATGCCGTCCTGGAACAGGCCGGGCACCTCGGACAGAAAGCAGGGCGTATAGTCGCCGGCGCCGCGCGCCACCGCCTCGCGGGTGCCGGCGCCGAGGAAAAAGCTGTTCATGTGGAACAGGTCTTCGTGCTGTTCCTCGGCCCAGACGTTGTCCGACAGGGTCAGGATATGGCACACCTCGAGATCGTGGAGACCGGCGCTGTTGTCGATCAGATCGCGGATCAGCGCGTTGGGTACCGCGGCATTTGAGCCGATGAAGATGCGGTTTCCGGACTTCAGGAAGTTCCGCCAGGGAATCTGTGTCGTCGATTTCATAAAACACCCTTGAAATCCGCACGGTCAATGCGCTCGCGATGCAGCACCGTAGCTGCCGCCCCGCCCGGCAAGGCGCCATGCTATGCCGGATCACCGGATCCGTGAATACATCGCGGCATCATGGAATCGTCCGTGCAGCCGCAGGTTCGAGGACGATCATGTTCCTGTGCCGCGGCTGTCCGCCGCCCACTCCCGGGCTGACCGGGCCCGATTGGTCGACAAGGCCGGCGGTGGACCGGCCCTCAAGTCCCGTCCGGTGGTCCGGGATCGTCGACCTGCGCCGGGGCCGGCGCAGGCCGCAGCGCGTTGACGCGCTCCTTGCAGTACCAGAACAGGCCGAGAGCGGCGAGGTTGGTCACCAGCCACACGCCCTCGGTGCCCAGGTTGATCGGCAGGATCGGGTTGTACAGCACGGCCAGCAGGGCCAGCGCCCACAGCTTCCAGTCCTTGCGTCGCTCGCGCTGCCAGATCAGCCAGGCCATCCAGGCCAGGATCGAGCACACGAACAGGCGCAACGCGCCGAAGTAGGCGTAGTCGACCGGGAAGAACGTGATCACGACCGCGCCGACGGCGATACGGAACAGCCACTCGTTGAGCCGCGCGACGGATATGCGGATTTCGTCCATGACGCCTCCTGCTCGAGCTGCCTGCGCACTTCATCATACCGGTCGCGGGCGACGAATGCTCAGCGCCCGAGCGGGTGGTAGCGCAGGCCCAGGTACAGTCCCCGGCCCGGCGCGGCGTAACTGAACAGCTCCTGGTAATCCTCGTCGAACAGGTTCTCGGCGCGGGCGAACAGGCTGAACCCGTCGCTGACCCGGTAGTCGATCGCCAGGTTGACCAGGGTGTAGTCGTCGAGCGTCACGCGCTCCTGGAACGGCGGCACCGGCGGGAAGAAGAAGTCGTCCTGCTCGCCGTTGTAGTCGACGTTCAGGTTGAGCGACAGGGCTGCCGTGGCCTGCCAGTCGAGGTTCAGGTTGGCGATGTGCTCGGCGCGGCGAATCTCGGTGACCTGCCTGCCGCTGCCGTCGTCCTCGCTGGCATCGAGCCAGGTATAGGCGAGGCTCAGGTACAGGTCCGCGTCGAGCTGCCAGTCGGCCGACAGTTCCAGGCCGCGGCGTTCGCTGTCGCCGGTCTCGTTGGCGGACGTGAAGCCGCCGCTCGCCGGGTCGAACACGAAGCCGTTGATCTCGTCCTCGAGGGACTCTTCAAACCAGGTGGCAGACAGCTGCAGGGCGCCGTTCGGGTTGGCGTGGTCGATGCCGACCTCCCAGCCCTTCGAGGTTTCGGGCCGGAGGTCCGGGTTACCGATGAAGTCGAGGAAGAAGCCGTAGCGCTCGGTAAAGGTCGGGTTCTTGACACCGCTCGCGTAGGCGGCACGCAGTTTGCTGCGCTTGTCGGCCAGGCGCCAGGCGGCGCTGAGCCGCCCCGTGGTGGCGTCGTCGAAGTCGCTGTTGCGGTCATGGCGGAGGCTGGCCTGCAGGCTGAACGCGTCGGACAATTCGCCGCGGTACTCGCCGATCCAGCTGGTCCAGTCCATCGACTCGTCGCGGTTCGGATCGCCGAAACCGACCGGCCCGCGTTGCCGGTAGTCCTGCTCCTGGTACTCGACGGCCGCCGTGACGCGGTGCCGATCGGCCAGGCGCAGGCTGCTCTGGTAGGTGTAGTGCAGCGCCTCTGCGGCCGCGCTGTTGACGTCGAAGCCGCCCGGCGCAAAGGCATTCTCGGTACGGTTGACGTTGTTCGTGTCGGTCAGGTTGACGGCGAAACGGTGCGTCCAGCGGGCGTCGAAGGTGTCGGCGTCCAGCGCCAGGCGGCCGTACAGCTGTTCCACGTCGCTGCGGTTGTCGCGGTCGGCGAGCAGTCCGGTTGCGAAGTCGGTGCCGTCGAAGTCGTTGCGGGCATCGGTGTAGCGCAGCGCGCTTTCGATTCGTACCGCATCGCCCAGTTCGCCACCGAGATTGGCGCGCAGCGTGGTGTTGTCGTAGCCGTCCGCCTCGCTGCCGCTGCGCGACAGGTTGTAGCCGTCCGTTGCGGCCCGGGTGACACCGGCGCCTCCGTACCACCGGGACCCGCGCGTAGCCCCGGAGGCGCTGAAGCGCGTGTAGT
>CAZOUC010000063.1:0-9586 GCA_964582825.1 uncultured Enterobacteriaceae bacterium
CGGGACTGCTCGGCGGCCTGGCGCGAGCTGGCGAAGAAGTCGCGCTGATAGGCGGTGATCTCGTCGCGCAGATCGAGCGCGCCCCGCAGTGTCGTCAGCGCGGTGCGGAACTGGGTGCGTACGTTGTCCGCGTGTTCGACGAGGCCGCGTTCGGTCATGACCGCGCCGCCGCGCGCGGCACCGGCCTCGAACAGAATGCCGAGCGAGCCGTTGATCTGCGGATAGGTCGAGCCCTTGCCGATGTAGAAGTTGTCGAAGACCTCCTGGGTCGAGTAGAGCCGCGCCTCGGAGTCGAGAAACTGCGCATGGCGTCGACCGATCTCGAGTGCGAGTTCGCGCGCCCTGGACGGTACCAGGGGGTGACGACGCAGCGGTTCGCCGGGGTGGAAGTAGTACGGGTTGTCGGACCCCATCTCGTGGTAGTCCGCCGAGACCATCGGCTTCCATTCGTGCCACTTCCTCACCCAGGCCCGGGTTTCCGGCTGGGTGGCGGGCAGCCACTGGCGATTCAGATCAAACCAGAAGTGATTGGTGCGCGCCTCGATCCACAGATCGTGCGCCTCGTCGTTGATGTCGGTGTTGTCGGCATAAGACCAGAAGGTCTCGGTGTGGTCGATGCGCCGGGCATGGCCGTCGGGATTGAAGGCCACGGTGAACAGCATCACCGCGTTGTCGAGCTTGTCGTCGACTGCTTCTCCTCGCCCGGCGGCGAAGTGATAGAGGAGCGGAATTGCCGCATCCAGGCCCGAACTCTCCGCGCCGTGGACGCCGAAGTTGATCCACAGCACCATGGGTGTGTCGCTCGGAGCCGGTTCGCCGCGTGCGCGGGCGAGCTGATCCCGGCGGATTTTATCCAGCCGGGCGTGGTTGGCCTTGCTGGTCACCGTGAAGGTCAGGATCGGGCGCAGCTCGTGCGAGTAGCCGATCGTTTCCACGGCGATGTTCGGTGACTGTTCGGCCAGCATCCGCAGATAGGCCAGCAGGTCGCCGTAGCGTACCGGCCGCTCGCCGATTTCATAGCCCACGACGTCCTCAAAGCCCGGCACGTCGTCGTCATAGCGGACACCATCGACGTGGAAGAAGGCCATCTGTGCCGCGAAGGCGGGCGCGGCGAGGACGGCGGTCACGGCGGCAAACACGGTCTTGAGCATGACGGTCTCCGTTGCAGGCCCGATGTCTATCCCGGTCGGCGTTCCGACCGCTGCGCCTGCGAGCGTAATCGAGGCTCATGGGCGGTTTCCAGTGTTGACTCTGGCCCGGTGACGCGTGAGTTCACGTTCTGCCGGCGTGTCGGCTGCGGCGCCGTTTCTGCTAAGTTAAAGCGATGGACAGATTCATCCTGTTGACGACGCTGCTGCTGGCGCTCGGCCTGGCCGCCTGCCGGGGCGAGGCACCCGCTCCGGTCGCGGCACAGGGCGATGACTTCGACCTGCTGATCACCGGCGGCCTGGTGTTCGACGGTAACGGCGGTGCCGGACGTGCGGCGGATCTCGGCATCCTCGATGGGCGCATTGCCGCCATCGGCGACCTCGACGGCCGCCGCGCCGGTCGCATCATCGACGCCACGGGCCTGGCGGTGGCGCCGGGCTTCATCGACTTCCACTCGCACAGCGACGACGAATTGCTGCTTGGTGCCGCCGCGCAGTCGAAGGTCCGCCAGGGCGTGACCACCGAGGTGGTCGGCCAGGACGGCGGCTCATTCGCACCGCTCGACGAACGGATGCGCGCGGCGCTCGCCGATCGCCTGGGCCGGCACTACGGCGTCGAGGTGGACTGGCGCGACTTCGCCGGATACTTCGACGCGCTCGAGCGCCGGGGACTGGTCAGCAACGTCGTGAGCATGGTCGGCCAGGGCACGCTGCGCGCCGTCGTCGTCGGCGAGCAGGACAGGCCGGCGACCCCGGCGGAAATCCGCCGCATGCAGGACCTCGCGCGGGAAGCGTTCATGCAGGGGGCGTTCGGCATCTCGTCGGGGCTCGAGTACACACCCGGCAGTTTCGCCGACACGGCAGAACTGACGGCGCTGTGCCGCGCGATGGCCGGGCAGGGGGTGTACGCGACGCACCTGCGCAACGAGGACGATACCGTGCTCGAGGCGTTCGACGAGGCGATCGACATTGCCCGCGGTGCCGGCGTGGCGCTGCACGTCGCGCATATCAAGGCGTCCGGTGCGCGCAACTATCACAAGCTGCCGCAGATGCTCTCACGCCTGGATGCGGCTCGGGACAGCGGCATGGCGGTGACCGCGGACCGCTATCCCTACGTCGCGTACAACACCGGCCTGGCCTCGCTGTTCCCGCTGTGGAGCCGGGACGGCGGCGACGAGCGCTTCCTGGCGCGGCTGCGCGACCCGGCGCAGCGCGACGCGATTGCGGCCGAGGTGGCGGCAAAGATCGCGCGCATCGGCGGCTGGGACCGGGTGATGATCGCCGGGCTGCCGGAGAACCCGCAGCGCCGGCAATATGAGGGGCGCGACTTTGCCGAGCTGACGGCGGACGGCAGCGATCCGTACGCGCTGCTGGTGGAACTGATCACGGTCGAGCGTGGCGGCGGCAGCCTGGTCGGTTTCGCAATGAGCGAAGAGAACACCGCTCGCCTGCTGGCTTACGAACACACCATCGTCGCCAGCGACGGTTCGGCCCTGGCTGACCAGGGGCAGCTCGCGGCCGGCAGCCCCCACCCGCGGGCGTTCGGCACGTTTCCCCGGTTTCTCGGCCACTACGTGCGCGATCGCGAACTGGTGCCGCTGGGTGAGGCGATCCGCCGGGTGACGGCGCTGCCGGCTGCGGTGCTCGGACTGAGCGATCGGGGCCGCATCGCCGAGGGCTACTGGGCCGACCTCGTTGTCTTCGACCCGCAGCGCATCGCCGATCGCGCCACCTGGGCGCTGCCGCAGCAGTACCCGGTGGGCATACCCTACGTGCTCGTAAACGGCGGGCTGGCCGTGGACGGTGGAGAGTTCTCCGGCGCTCTGGCCGGCCGCGTCCTGCGCCTGCCATTCGATGCCGAGGCACCCTGGGTCCCGGCTGCCGGTCGTGACGAATACCTCGAGGAACGGCGCGCGCTGCGAACTGACCTCGAGGCCCTCGCGCGCTGTGAGGAGACACACAGCTGTCCGCAGGACGACTCGGATCCGAAAGCCGGGCACTTCCTGCTTGCACAGGAGATCAGCGAGACGCTGCAGCGCTTTCGTGCGCTCGCCTGGGACAGCGAGGACTACCGGGCCGATGCCCGCGCCGTCGTCGGTGAATTCCTCGACTACCCGAGCGGCCACGTCCAGGAGCAGGCGCTGGCGATCCTCGCCACGCTGCCGCCCGACCTGCCGCTCGCGACCCGCCTCATCGCCGTGCTCGAGGACAGCCGCAATGCCCTCATCGTGGCCGACGGACTCGAGGAGCTGCGGCGCTACCCGGAGTTGGCGGAAGAGGTCGAAACGATGATTGTTTCGGTCCTGCAGCGCGGCAGTCCGAACGTCGCGCGGGACCTGGCCGGCCGCGTCGGCCCCTGGCTGCACGCCGACAACGTGGACCGCTTCCGGGCACTGGCCGAGACCCTGCCGCCGACGGCGCCAAAAACCCGCGAGCTGCGTGCCGTCCTCGACGCCCATGCCTCGACCGCCAGCAGCTGAGCGCCGGGCGGCGGCGCCACGCGCGCTGGCGCTGTTGCTGGCAGGCTGCCTGCTGGCCGCCTGCGATAACGTCGCGGTCACCGTGACGATCGGCGATCCTCCCGAGCCGCCGGCCGATACCCCGTTCGATCCCACGGACTACTACAACTGTGTCGACCGGGTCGGCGGCGTTTTCGAGTGGGGAAGGGCGCCGTCCGGCTGCAATATCGAGCCCTGGGGCGATTCCGTCTATGCACGCCAGGCCTTCGGGCTGCTGATCCACGTCGACAGCCGAGATCGCGTCGACGAACGGGCCCGCTACATGCAGGAGACCGGCGCGGTGCTGCGTGACGCGGCCGCGTACTACCTGCGGCTGCGCCGGCCGGCGGTCGACGACGCGGAAGTCCGGGAGTGGCAGCGTGCCGTGTACGCGCTCGCCCACCAGGAGTCGTTCTGGACCCACTACCGGGAACCGGTCAGTGACCTGCGCCTGAAGATGCTGCGCGGCGACTCCGGTCACGGCCACGGCATGCTGCAGGTCGACGATCGCTACCATTTGCCGGCGCTCGAGGACGGTGCCGGCTGGAACCTGTTCCGCAATCTCTCCTACGGTTTCGACATTTTCTTCGATGCCTGGCAGGACGCGGCCTCGGCGAGTTGCGTGGTGGCCACTTTCGGCAGTGAGCCGTACTGGGAGGAGCGCTCGCGCTCGGCTTACTCGGCCTACAACGGCGGCCCTGCGCGCCTGTGCCGCTGGACCGACCCGGACAACCCCTTTGCGCAGAACGACCGCGGGTTTGCCGACAAGTACCGTGCCAGGGCCTGGCGTACCGAGATCGCCGATGCTGACCACGTAACGCGCCTGAACGTCGCCTGCTACCTGGAAGGGGGGCTCGACTGCCCGCTGCTGCCGGAGTGACGGGCACGACCTGTCACCGGCTTTCGGTCAAGGAACGAGCTGACTTTCCAGCTCGCGCAGCGGCAGCGGCCGGGAAAACAGGTAGCCCTGCAGCAGGTCACAGCCCATGGTCGCCAGGGCCTCAGCCTGGTCTGCGGTCTCGACGCCTTCAGCGATGACGCGCATGCCGAGACTTCGGGTCATCGCGATGATCGCGCGGATCAGGGCTTCGTCCTGGCGGTCATCACACAGATCCCGCACGAAGGACCTGTCGATCTTCAGCGCCGTGATCGGCAGCCTGTTCAGGTACGCCAGTGACGAATAGCCGGTTCCGAAATCGTCGATGGCAATGTCGCAGCCGAGGTCTCGTGCGGCACCGAGCTGCTCGATCGCGGCGTCGAGATCAACGATCATCGCGCTTTCCGTCAGTTCCAGTACCAGCCGGTTCGGCGGCAGTGCATGGCGCGTCAGGACGGACTCGACCGTCTCGGGCAGATGGCCTTCGCGCAGCTCCATGGCCGAGAGATTCACGGTCACTCGCAGGTCGCTGTTCAGTTTGAGGTTCAGCGCCGACACGTCGGCCACGGCCTGTTCGAGCACGAACCGGCCAATCTCGCTGATCAGGCCGATGTCTTCGGCGATCGGAATGAACTCGTCGGGCGGGACCGCACCGAGTTCCGGGCTGTGCCAGCGCAGCAGGGCCTCGAGACCACGTGTCGCGCGGGATCCCGCCGCGGCCACGATGGGCTGGTAGACCAGTGTCAGCTCGCCCCCACCGAGCGCGTTGCGCAGCTGGCGCTCGACCCGGGCGCGGCGCTGGGTCCGCTCGTTCAGGGCCTCGTCGAAGAAACTGAAGCGTTTCTTGCCCAGGTCCTTGGCGTGATACAGAGCGATGTCCGCGTGACGCATCAACTCTTCCGGATCCGAAGAATCCTGTGGTGCCAGGGCAATGCCGATGCTGGTCGACACGTGGATCGAGTGGCCGAGCACCGTCAGCGGGGGGCGCAGTCGCTCGAGAATCCGTTCCGCCACGTGCTGCGCGTCTTCGGGTCGGGCAAGCTGCGGCACGACGACCAGGAACTCGTCGCCGCCCAGTCGTGCCACCGTATCCTCAGGGCGCACCGCATCGACAAAGGTCCGGCTGACTTCGAGCAGCAACTGGTCGCCGAATCGGTGGCCGTGGGTGTCGTTGACCGTCTTGAAGTCGTCGAGGTCGACGAACAGCAGGCCAGCGCCCAGGTCGCGGCGCCTTGACTGCGCGATGACCTGCTCCAGGCGGTCCATGACGAGGCTCCGGTTCGGCAGGCCCGTCAGCGCGTCATGCAGGGCCATGTGCAGCAGTCGGTCCTGGTGCCGCTGCAGCTGCCTCCGGGCGTGACGGTAGCTGGCGAAAAAGGCCGCCAGGTACACCAGGAGGAACAGGAAGGGCACGGCCAGATTACGCAGGATCTGGCCGCGGATGCCAGCGGCGGGAAGCCCCGCCACAACCAGAAGATCGTATTCCGGCAACGCGATCGCCGAGGCCCGGAAGTCGCCGCCGATCTTGGGCAGCTGCAGGTCGAGGACCGCTGGCACTGAATCGAACAGCGGGGTGAACTGGCGCCGCGCATTCTCGGGAAGCTGGCGACCGTAGAAGCCGCGCACGGCTTCGGTATCGAGCGGTGAATCACTGACTCGCGTGGCGTACTGCAGGTAGCCGTCTCGGCGTACGATTGCGACCGTCACCCTGTCGGGCAGCTCGAGTCGCCACGGCGTGTTGCCGCCATCGAGGTTGAGGCCTGTCGTCATGACCCAGTCGAGCGGGCGACCGGGTTCACGAAGCGCGACGCGCATCGGAATCACCCAGTTCGCCAGGGCGTCCATGAAGTAGGGTCGCCCGATGACGAGCGATTCCGACCGCAGTGCATCGACGAAGCTGTCGCGGGTGGCTTCGCCGTCGAGGAGATTGGGCAGCGGCGCGTCGTCGGCGATGCTGCTCACCAGAACCAGTTGCCCGTCGGCGCGCGCCAGGCCAAAGCCGACAATGCCGCTGTCGAGGCGCTGGAAGCTCTCGATGACCCGGCGCGCTTCGTTCCGCTGGCCGGCATCGAGCAGTCCCGCCAGGTGGTTGCCCAGCAGGCGCAGGCGGGACTCCTGCACGATCAGGGTGCTGCGTGTGCCTTCCGCGAGCAGTCGATTGATGTAGCGCAGCTCGTCGTCGATGCGGCGCTGCTGGTTGTCGACGTTCTGCCAGAGGTAAATGCAGAACAGCAGCAGGAACAGGCCAGAGGCCGCGAGCACCTGCCGGCGGAGCGCGTCGAGGCCGGCGCCGCTCGCGTCACCGGCAGCGTCGGGCGTCTCGTGCCGCGCACTGTCCACCGGTGCTCAGTCGCTGTCGTGGTACACGAAGTGCAGGTCTTCGACCGGGAACGACCAGTCGCGGGCGCGGTCGATCAGACGCTCGGTGATGGCCGGGTCCAATTGCGGCTCGCGGGCGAGTATCCACAGGTAGTCGCGGTTGTAGCCGACGACCATGGCCCAGCGGTATTCGTCGTGGTCCAGCGCGACGATGTTGTAGGCGCCATAGAAGGGGCCGAAGAACGAGACCTTGAGGCGGCTCCAGTCGCCCTCTTCGATCGGGTAGGCGCGGCCTTCGACCTGTGACCACTCACCGTCGTCAACTTTGTAACCGCGGTTCAGCACGCCGATGCCACCGTCGTCCCGGCGCGAGTAGGTGGCGGTCACCTGTTCGAGCCCGCGTTCGAATCGATGGTCGAGCCGGGCGATCTCGTACCAGGTGCCGAGGTAACGCTCCGGGTCGACGCCGTCGACGGTCTCGACGCCGTCCGGCATGCCGGTGCAGGCGCTCAGCGCCGCGACGAGGAGCAGGGCCGATAGCAGCCGCGTTCGTGTGTCGTTCATTCCGGCAGTGTACCGGCGGGGCTTGCTGCTGTGCCAGAGGATTCCGCCGCCTCGCGGTCGCCCGATACCTTTTGCCTGGAACCGGGGACTCGACTATGTTGCTGCCATGGACGCGCCCGCCGGACTGATTCACGCGTTGCTGCTCGATGGCTCGGGCGGTGCCGCGCCGCTCGCCTGGGAGCGGGTACAGGACTGGCAGCCGGCCGACGGCTGCCTGTGGCTGCACTTCGATTACGAGGAAGACGGCGCCGCCAGCTGGCTGCGCGAATACAGTGGCCTCAACGATATCGCGGTCGCCGGCCTGCTGGCCGAAGAAACCAGACCGCGGACCATCAGTCGCGGCGACAACCTGCTGTTGACGCTGCGTGGTGTCAACCTCAATCCGGGCGCGGAGCCGGACGACATGGTGTCCCTGCGCATCTGGACCGACGGCCGTCGCCTGATCTCGACGCGCCGCCGGCAGCTGTTGTCGACGGTCGACGTGCTCGAACGGCTCGATGAAGGCACCGGGCCTTCCGATATGCCGCAGCTGCTGGTCGAGTGGATCGACCGCCTGCTGGTGCGCATGAGCGATACCATCGACAATCTCGAAGACGTGGTGCTGGCACTCGAGGAGCGGGTGCTGACGGACGACCGCGGCGGCCTGCGCGTCGATTTCGCCCACCTTCGCAAGCAGACGATCGTGCTGCGTCGCTACCTGGCGCCGCAGCGCGAGGCGATGAACCGTCTGGTCGGCGAGCCCCTGGGTTGGCTCGACGAGATGAACCGACTGCGCCTGCGGGAAGCCGGTGACCGACTGGTGCGCTACATAGAGGACATTGACGCCGTGCGCGAGCGGGCCGCGGTGGCCCAGGAGGAACTGCAAAGCCGGCTTTCCGAACAGATGAACCAGCGCATGTACGTGCTGTCCATCGTCGCCGCGCTGTTCCTGCCGCTGGGCTTTTTCACCGGCCTGATGGGCATCAACGTCGGCGGCATGCCCGGGATGGATAACGGCCGGGCGTTCTGGATCGTGGTGCTGCTGTGCGTGTCGATCCTGGTGCTCGTGGCGGGCCTGTTCCGCCTGCGACGCTGGCTGTAACTGCAACGACGACCGGGAAGACAGCAACTGATGAACTCGATTCGCTCCGTGATCTGCCTGGTACTCGGTATCGCTCTGCTGGTGCCGATGGCCACCGCCCTGCTGATCATGTCGATCTTCGTGCGCGGCAGCATTCTGTGGTGGGGCATGGCGCAGCCGTTCCTGTACCTGAACATCCAGATCATCCGCTTCGTCGGCGGGGTGAAGTACCGCGTTCACGGCAGGGAAAATCTGCCGGCGGCGGCCGACAACCAGCCGATTATCCTGTGCCCGAAACACCAGTCGACCTGGGAGACCTTCGGCCTGCCGACGATCATGCCTCACCCGCTGGCCTACGTGTTCAAGAAGGAGTTGCTGCAGATACCGTTCTTCGGCTGGTGCCTGGCGCGTCTGGACATGGTGCACATCGACCGCAGCAATCGTACCGCGGCCTGGCACCGGGTCGCGCAGCAGGGGGTGGAACTGATGGCGCGCGGCTGCTGGATCATCATGTTCCCGGAGGGCACGCGGACGGCTCGTGGTGAGCGCGGCCAGTACAAGACCGGTGCGGCGCGCCTCGCCGTACAGACCGGCGCGTCGATCATTCCGGTGGCGGTCACCTCCGGGCGCTGCTGGCCGCGACGCAGCTTTGCGCTGGTGCCGGGGGTCATCGACGTGTCGATCGGACCGCCCATGCCGGCGGCCGGGCGCGACCCGGCACAACTGATGCGGGCGGTCGAGAACTGGATCGAGGCCGAGATGCGCCGGCTCGATCCGGAGGCCTACGAGCCGCGCGAGGGCGTGCCCGGCCTGCCGTGATATACTAAGCCGACGCAACTGCCCCGCCCGCCTGCTGTCTGAATTCTTATGACCCAGTCTTCCGTCATTCACGCCGACCAGGGCGCTGTCGAGGCACTCGTACGCGAGCACCTGCGCGACAGTTGCCCGACTGAGCTGAGCGAGGCCGAGCAGGCGGCCTACAACGCACGGATCGCGGCGCTGCTCGAGCAGCAGAACGCCGTCCTCGTGGCGCATTACTACACGTCCCCGCTGGTGCAGGCGATCGCCGAGCAGACCGGCGGCTGTGTGTCCGACTCGCTGGAGATGGCGCGTTTCGGCC
>CAZOUC010000064.1:0-4068 GCA_964582825.1 uncultured Enterobacteriaceae bacterium
TCATGGTCGCTCCGAAGTGCCCGGGCACCGAGGTGAGGGAGGAGTACCTGCGTGGCTTCGGCGTACCGACCCTGATCGCCGTGCACGCCGACAACGACCCGCTGGGCGAAGGACTGGAACTGGCTAAAGCCTACGCCGCCGGTACCGGTGGCCACCGCGCCGGCGTCCTCGAGTCCTCGTTCGTCGCCGAGGTCAAGTCCGACCTGATGGGCGAACAGACGATTCTGTGCGGCCTGCTGCAGACCGGCTCGATCCTCGCCTTCGACAAGATGGTCGAACTCGGTATCGCCCCAGGCGCCGCGGCCTGGCTGGTCCAGAACGGCTGGGAGACGATCACCGAGGCGCTCAAGCACGGTGGCATCACCAACATGATGGACCGCCTGTCGAACCCGGCGAAGATCGTCGCCTTCGACCTGGCAGAACGCCTCAAGGAAATCCTCGCACCGCTGTTCCAGAAGCACATGGACGACATCATCAACGGCGACTTCTCCGCCGGCATGATGGCCGACTGGGCCGACGACGACCGCAAGCTGCTGACCTGGCGCGAGCAGACCGGCGGGACGGCGTTCGAGAACGCCGAGGCCGACCCGGCCGACTCCCTGAGCGAGCAGGACTATTTCGACCGTGGCGTGCTGCTCGTCGCCTTCGTCAAGGCGGGCGTCGAACTGGCTTTCGACACCATGACCGCCACCGGCATCATCGAGGAATCGGCGTATTACGAGTCCCTCCACGAAGTGCCGCTGATTGCCAACCTGATCGCGCGCAAGCGTCTCTACGAGATGAACAAGGTCATCTCCGACACGGCCGAGTACGGCTGCTACCTGTTCAGTCACGCCGCCGTGCCGATGCTGGAAGACTTCATGAAGGACGTCGACACCGATGTGATCGGCGCCGGCATCGGCGGCGACAACGGCGTCGACAACCAGGCGCTGATCGCGGTCAACGACGCGATCCGCAGCCACCCGATCGAAGTCGTCGGCAAGACCCTGCGCGGCTACATGACCGCGATGAAGCGTCTTGCCTGAAGCCCTGCTCCGGGCGGCGGCAACGACAGCCAGGACCGCCGCCGCCCGGTTTCCGCTCTTGTGACGTCCGGTGCCGGCGGCCGCTTTCCACGCTATGCTGCCGAATCCGTGCGTCTGCCGATCCGGGTCGCAGCAGCAAACCGCCGCCACCCCCGAGCTGGAGGAACCGAGGTGCTCCACCGCCTGTGCCTGACCTGGCTGACTGCCCTGTGCGTCCTGTTCACCGCGACCGCCGGGGCCCAGACCCGCCAGGCCATCATCCGCTACGACTCGATTCACCACCCGGTGGTGGCCTCTCACGGCATGGTGGCATCGCAGAACGACATCGCGTCCGAGATCGGTCGCGACGTCCTGGCCCGCGGCGGCAATGCCGTGGACGCGGCGGTCGCCATGGGCTTCGCGCTGGCCGTGACCCTGCCCAGGGCCGGCAACCTGGGCGGCTCCGGCTTCATGCTGGTGCACGACGCCGGCAGCGGCCGCAGCACCGCCCTCGATTACCGTTCGGTCGCGCCACTGGCGAGTGCCCCGGAGGCTTTTCGCGCCGAGGATGGCAGCCTGGACCGGGCCGCCATGACGCACGGTGCCCGTGCTGCCGCGGTGCCGGGCACGGTGGCGGGCCTGCACCTGGCCTGGCAGCGCTGGGGCTCGCTGCCGTGGCGCGAGCTGGTCGAACCGGCGCGGCGCCTCGCGGCCGAGGGCATCGTCGTATCGCACGACCTCAGCTACGCCCTCGGTGAAGCGGCCGGGACCATGGCCGGCTTTCCAGCTAGTGCCGAAGCGTACCTGCGCCCCGACGGAAGCGCCTGGCAGCCCGGCGAGCGGCTCGTGCAGGCCGACCTCGCCTGGTCTCTGGCGCAGATCGCCGAACACGGTGCCGACGCGTTCTACCGTGGCGCCCTCGCCGAGCGCATTGTCCGCGGATTCGCGGCGCACGGCGGCCTGATCACGGCGGACGACCTGGCCGCATACGAGGTCAGGGAGCGGGACCCGGTACACACCGAGTACCGCGGCCACCGCGTCCTGTCGATGCCGCCGGTGAGCGCCGGCGGCGTCACCCTGATCCAGATGCTCAACATGCTCAGTCACTTCGACGTCGCCGGGCTCGGCGCCGGCTCGGTCGACGGCCTGCACCTGCTGGCCGAGGTGATGAAGCGCGCCGCGGCCAATCGCCGCAGCTGGCTGGGCGACCCCGATTTTGTCGCCGTGCCGATCAAGGAGTTCGTCAGCCCGGACGTGGCCCGCGACATGGCCGCGACGATCGACATGGCGCGCGCCGCAGCCGTCGAGGACATCGAACCGTGGCCACTCGGCATTCGCGAGAGCCAGGAGACGACGCACTATTCGGTCGTCGACGCGGCGGGCAACGCGGTATCGAACACCTACACGCTGGGCCACTCTTTCGGCAGCGGCTGGGTAGCGCCCGGTACGGGTATCCTGTTCGACAACCAGATGCGCAACTTCAGTTACCGCGACGGCGCGCCGCATCCGAACGGCCTGGAACCCGGCAAGCGCATGCTGTCGACGATGACACCGACCATCGTGCTCGACGAAGATGGCCGCGTCCTCCTGGTCACCGGCACGCCGGGCGGCAGCTACATCATCAACGTGATTCTGCAACTGCTGGTCAACGTGATCGATCACGGCATGAACATCGCCGAGGCGACGCACCGTCCACGCGTCTACCAGGGCTGGAACTGGAAATGGCTCGGCTTCGAACCCGGATTCAGTCCGGACGTGATCGCCGCGCTCGAGGCTCGCGGTCACGCCACCCGCATCGAACGCACCATGGGCAGCACCCAGTCGATCCAGCTCGTCGACGGCCTGTTCCATGGTGCCGCAGATCCGCGCCGTCCGAACGCCGCGGTGCGGGGCCTGATGACGGCACCGGCACGAAGTGACGCGACGGCCCGCGAACCCGCCGCGGCGGTGGCAGGCGACTGACGACCGCTGCCGGGCACCGACCGCGGCCTGACCGGTACCGTCAACCGGAGTCCAGGCAGTCCGCCGTGATCTCGTCGACGCGGTTGACGCCCATCAGGGCCATCCCGGTGGCGAATTCCTTCTGCATGACGCGCAACAGGTCGAATACGCCGGTTTCACCGCGTGCCGCCATCGCGTACACCCAGGGCCGGCCGATGAGCACGCCGCGCGCACCGAGCGCCACGGCCTTGAGTACGTCGAGCCCGCTGCGAACGCCCCCATCGATCAGCACCTCGGCCGTCCCGCCGACCGCCTCCGCCACGGCCGGCAGTTTATCCAGGGTAGCGGCGACCCCATCGAGCTGGCGGCCGCCGTGGTTCGACACGATGACGCCGTCGGCGCCGACGTCGACGGCCGCACGCGCGTCATCGGCCTCCATGATGCCCTTGATCAGGATCCGGCCGGTCCATTGCTCGCGCAGCCACGCGATGTCCTGCCAGGTACAGCTCGGATCGAATTGGCTCTGGATGAAGCCCATGTAGGACTCGAGGTCCTCGGGGTCGCTGACCTCGCTCTCGAGGTTGCCGAAGGTGTGCGGTTTGCCCTTGATGCCGACGTCGTAGAGCCAAAAGGGGCTGGCGGCCAGCGCGACCGCCTTGGCGACGGCGCCGAGCCGGCCGCCGTCGAGCATGCCGTTGCGGTAATCGCGCAGGCGCATGCCGGGCACCGGCAGGTCGACCGTGAACATCAGCGTCTCACAGCCCGCACGGGCCGCCCGCTCGAGCATCTTCAAGACCACATCCCGGTCGCGCAGCATGTACAACTGGAACCAGAACGGTCCGCGACTGGCCGCCTGAATCTCCTCGACCGTGCAGATGCCGACCGTCGACGTCGTGAACGGGACACCGGCCCGACACGCCGCGCGGGCCGCCTGCGCTTCGCCGCGGCGCGCGAACATCCCGGCCATGCCGACCGGCGCCAGGGCCAGGGGCATGCTGACCTGCTGGCCCATCAGTGTCACCGACGTGTCCACCGCGGAAACGTCCCGGAGTACCTTCTGCCGCAACGTCCGGCGGGCGAAGGCGGCCGCGTTCGCGGCCATGGTCGCCTCGTCATTGGCGCC
>CAZOUC010000064.1:4078-9532 GCA_964582825.1 uncultured Enterobacteriaceae bacterium
GAGAAATCGCGGCAGCTTAAGGCGTGCCCGCCAGCGGTAGTCGGCGGCCGTGATGGGCACAACGTCGTATAGGCTCATGATCAGACTCCCGCAGGACCAGTAATCAGAGAACGGCGGCCACCGCCATCAGCAGGACGACGGACAGCACGGGAATGACCACCGTGATGATGCCGACGTCCCGATAGGCTTCGCGGTGGCTGAGGCCGGTGATCGTCAGCATCGCGATCACGGCGCCGCAATGCGGCAGCGAATCGAAACCGCCGCTGGCGATGGTCGCCAGCCGGTGCAGCAGCTCGGGTTCCAGCCCCATTTCCAGGTAGGCCGGCGCCATCGTCTGCATGAAGATCTGCAGGCCGCCCGATGCCGAGCCGGTGATCGCCGACACCAGACTGACGGACGCGAACATCGACAGCAGCGGCGGCAGCCCCGACTCGAGCATCAGGCTCGAGAACTGCTGGAAACCCGCGGTCTGCGTCACCACGCCGCCGAATCCGATCACGGCGGCGGTGTTGATCAGCGGCATGATCGAGTCCTGGGCACCGTGCCCCATCGTCACCAGCGCCCGGCTCCGGACAGCGGGGAACAGCAGCACCGCGAGCAGGGTACCGCCGATCAGCGCCAGGCTCGGCCAGACCAGCGGCTGGGAGCCTGCGAAGCGCAGCAGTTCGAGCAGCGGGCCGCTGGCGTCCGGGTCGGCGACCGGCAGCACCAGGCTGAGCACCCGCGGCAGGATGATGGTGAGCAGCACGGCCGCGAGCGGTACGCAGGCCAGCGCCCAGTGCGGGCAGTCGCGTTCGTCGAGGCTCGAAATACGGTCCTGGGGTCCGGGCACGAAGTGCTCCCCGGCGGCTTCGGCCCGACGCCGCTCGCGCTCCAGATACCACATGCCGGCTGAAAACATCAGCAGTCCGCCGGCGAGACCGTACCAGAAGCCGGCGAACAGATCGGTGCCCAGCGCCACCGCGGAAATAACGTTGTGAATGGAGGGCGTGCCGGGCAGAGCGGTTAGCGTGAAAGTACCGGCACCGAGGGCCAGCGCCGCGCAGAACAGGCGCTTGGGAATGTCCGCCTCCTGCAGCAATTTCAGGCCGAGCGGATACATGGCAAAGATCACCACGAATACGACCACGCCGCCGTAGGTCAACAGCGCGCAGGCCAGCACCGTGATCCACAGGGCGCGGTGCGCGCCGAGCCGGCGAACGAGCGCCATGGCGATGCTCGAGGCCGCGTGGCTGTCGCCCATCACCCGGCCAAACATCGCACCGGCCACGAACAGGAGAAAAAAGCGGCCGGCGAAGGTGAAGGCGCCCAGAGGACCGAACGAATAGAACTCGGTGATCCCCTGCGCGAAGGGCAGGCCATTGCTCAGCACCACCAGCACCGAGCACAGCAGCGAGGCGAACACGATATTCACGCCGCGCAGCGCGAGCCAGATCAGCAGGGCCACGCTGCCGAGCAAGCCGATGTAAGCCAACATGTAGCGCTCCTGCGGTAGCCGCCGTACCTGGCGGATTGTACGTCGGAGTCGCGACGCCCGCGGCCCTACGCGACCACGGCGTTCAGTCGGCGTACCAGCATCTCGAGCGCCGCAACGGCCTCGCCCATCGCTGCCGCGGACACGAAAGCCGTCATGCTGTCGAGGCGCAGGCCGTGCTCCGGACCGCTCACCAGTACGAACGGACCGCCGGTCCGGGCATCGAGTGCGAAATAAGGCGGCAGGGCCGATCGCAGCCCCTGCAACGCGTCGTTGAGCGCCTCATCGGCGGCGAGGCTGCGGCTGAGCGCGCCGTTGTGGCTTAACCAGAGAAATGCCGGTTCACCGCCGACCTGCTGGGCGCAACCCTCGGCAAGCAGATCGTCCAGGGTGCTGCGGGCGGCCCGCCAGCGTGGATCCGGACTGCCGTGCGCGAGCTCCCGGAACGCCCGCGCGGCGGCGCCTGAGAGACCATTGCGCAGCGGCTCCGGAACGTAGGCGATCCGAGGCAGGGACCGACCGTGACAGCAAGCGTCCAGAGAGAAGCGGGCCGGATTCCCGTCGTGGCCGCTGCGGCTGAATTCGAAGTCCATGCGCCAGCTGCCCAGCAGCTCAGAGCTGCCCTCGGCACACCACTGCGAACGCTGGCGGGGCAAGCCCTCGGCGGGACTGCACCGCAGGAAGCGCCACCCTTCGCGGGACGCGAGCGCCTCGCGCGCGGAATCCTCGTCCAGCTCCCGCCGCAGGTCGCCGCGTACACCGCGCGCGCCACGCGCGATGGCCACGCCTCCGACGATGATCGCCGCGAAGATCAGCAGCTCGAACAGCATGCCGGCCACCTGCGCCATCGCCTGCCGCTCCCGTCACCGATCGGCGGGTCAGAGCTTGAGCATACGCTCGCCGCGGGCGATCCCCGCCACGCCGCTGCGCGCCACTTCCAGGATGCCGATATCACGCAGCGCCTCGACGAAGGCGTCGAGCTTCTGCGCGTTGCCGGTCAGCATGATCGTGTACATGGAACTGGTCACGTCGACGATCTGGCCGCGGAAGATGTCGGTGGTGCGCTTGACCTCGTCACGCTGCTGACCGGCCGCGCGCACCTTGATCAGCATCAGTTCGCGCTCGATGTGCGCGCCCTCGGTCAGATCGGCGAGCTTCACCACGTCGACGATCTTGTGCAGCTGCTTGGTGATCTGCTCGATGACGCGGTCGTCGCCGACGGTCGTCAGGGTCAGGCGCGACAGGGTCGGGTCCTCGGTCGGCGCCACGTTCAGGGTTTCGATGTTGTAGCCGCGCTGCGAGAACAGGCCCACCACCCGCGACAGGGCGCCGGCCTCGTTTTCCATCAGCAGCGATATGATCCGGCGCATCAGGTTCTCTCCGTCTTGCTGAGCCACATGTCGCGCATCGAACCGTTCGGCGCGACGTGCATCGGGTAGACGTGTTCGTGCGGGTCGACGACCACGTCCATGAACACGCAGCGGTCTTTCATCGCGACGCATTCCTGCATCGCCGGCTCGAGGTCGGACGGCTTCTCGACGCGCATGCCGACGTGGCCGAACGATTCGGTCAGCTTGACGAAATCCGGCAGCGAGTCGGCGTAGGCGCTGTGCGAGTGGCGGCCGGCGTACTGCATGTCCTGCCACTGCTTGACCATGCCCAGGTAGCCGTTATTGAGATTGATGATCTTGACCGGCAGCGCGTAGTGCTTGCAGGTGGACAGTTCCTGGATGCACATCTGGATGCTGCCCTCGCCGGTCACGCAGGCGACCGTGGCGTCCGGGTAGGCGAGCTGCACGCCCATCGCCGACGGCAGGCCGAAGCCCATCGTGCCGAGACCGCCCGAATTGATCCAGCGCCGCGGCTTGTTGAAGCGGTAGTACTGCGCGGCGAACATCTGGTGTTGCCCGACGTCGGAGGTGACGAAGGCGTCGCCGCCGGTGGCCCGGTACAGCGCCTCGATCACCTGCTGCGGCATGATCAGCTCGCCCCCGGTGGCGTAGCGCGGCGCCGTCCACAGCCCGTGCGCCTGCCGCCACTCCTCGATCTGCTGCCACCACTGCTCGAGGGCGTGCGGGTCCGGACCGACGCCCTTGCCGGTCTGTTCACGCACCAGTTCGAGCATCTGTTCGAGGACAGCCTGCACGTGACCGACGATCGGGATGTCGGCGTCAACGGTCTTGGAAATGTTGGCCGGGTCGACGTCGACGTGGATGATCTTCGCGCCGGGACAGAACTTCGACGTGGTGTTGGTGACCCGGTCGTCGAAGCGCGCGCCGATGGCCAGGATCAGGTCGGCGTGGTGCATGGCGAAGTTGGCCTCGACGGTGCCGTGCATACCGAGCATGCCGAGGAACTGCCGATCACTGCCCGGGTAAGCGCCGAGGCCCATCAGGGTGTTGGTCACCGGGTAATTGAGCAACTGCGCGAGTTCGGTCAGCTGCTCCGACGCCCCACCGAGAATCACGCCGCCGCCGGTGTAGATCACCGGTCGATGCGCGGCCAGCAAAGCGGCGACGGCACGCTTGATCTGGCCCGGGTGACCGCGGTGGGAGGGGTTGTACGAACGCATCGCCACCGTGTCCGGGTACTCGTAATCGAACGTCTCGGTGGGCGTCGTGACGTTCTTCGGAATGTCGATAACGACCGGTCCGGGCCGGCCGCTGGTCGCGAGGAAGAATGCTTTCTTGATCGTCGCCGGGATGTCCTCGGCGCGCTTGACCAGGAAACTGTGTTTCACGATCGGCCGCGAGATGCCCATCATGTCGGTTTCCTGGAACGCGTCCTCGCCGATGCGCTCCGCGGGCACCTGGCCCGAAATCACGATCATCGGAATCGAGTCCATGTACGCCGTGGCGATACCGGTGATCGCATTGGTCGCGCCCGGGCCGGACGTCACCAGCACCACACCGGGCCGGCCGGTGGCCCGGGCGTAGCCGTCGGCGGCGTGCGTCGCCGCTTGCTCGTGCCGCACCAGCACGTGCTCGAGTCCGTCGCCCATCTTGAACAGGGCGTCGTAGATGTGCAGCACCGCGCCGCCGGGATAACCGAAGACGTAGTCCACGCCTTCGTCTTTCAGGGCCTGGATGACCATTTCGCCGCCAGACAGTTTTTTCACGCCAATACCTCCACAAGGCACGAGCACGACCAGTACGCTGGCCGCTGTCGCGCATGCGCCGTTTACCGTCCTATGCGGAGTGCCCGGGCGAACGCCTGGCTGTCCGAATCGGCAGAATCGCGCCTCGATTCCGTCGCAAAGGGGTTGGTAAACGTGCTGTTTACACGTTTCCGGGAGGCAGCCACCGGTAAGCGACTGCCTTGCGCTCCCAACCCGGTATTGTGGGCCAGAACGGGCACAAGTCAAGACTGTGCGCCGTATCCCTGACCTGGCCGGCCCTGGCCACTATACTTCGGGTATCGCTTGCGGACCGGAGTCCACCATGAACATCGCTCGCGTGCTGTTGCTGGCCTGCCTGATTGCCGCCCTGCCGGCACAGGCCAAAACCGTATACCGCTGGGTCGATTCGGGCGGCACCGTGCACTACGGCGAACAGCCCTCGCCGGTGTACCCGTCCACGGCGGTGGAAATCAGCAGTTCCGAGGCGCGCGAAGTGCTCGGCGAGGACGACGCGCCGCCGGCGGCCGCGGACTCCGAACGCCAGCAATACTGCCAGCGGGCAACGCGCAACCTGGAACTGCTCAACAGCCCGGGGCAGATCACCTACAAGGACGAGTACGGCGTCGAAAAGGTGCTCAGCGAGCAGGAGCGAGCCGAGCAGCGCACGCGCGCCGAAGAAGCGATCGCCCGCTACTGCGACTGACTGCGGCTGGCCGTCTGATCTCACCGACCCGGGCTACGTCGGGCTCATCTGTCCGCAGCGTCTTTTTGGGTTCGGTGCCAGGCAAGGGATGCCGGGGTCCAGTGGCGCTACCGGCGCCTGGCACGTCCATGTGCGGCGCCTACTACGGCGACGAAATTT
>CAZOUC010000065.1:0-9439 GCA_964582825.1 uncultured Enterobacteriaceae bacterium
GCCCGGGTAGCAGATCAGGCCGCGCGCCATGCCCTCGTGGCGGATCAGACGCGACAGACCCAGGGTCGGGTCGAACGGCGCCTTGCTGTCCCGGTCGGCCACCAGCTCGAGGCCGATGAACAGCCCGCGGCCACGGATGTCGCCGACTCGCGGATGCTCGCCGAAGCGCTCGCGGAGCGCGTCGTCGAGCAGGGCGCCCATGCGCCGCACATTGGCCAGCAGCTCGCGTTCGTCGACGACCCGCTGCACCGACAGCGCTGCGGCGCAGGCGGTCGCGTGGGCCATGTAGGTGTGGCCGTGCTGGAAATAACCGCTGCCATCGACGATGGCGTCGTAGATCGTCCCCGTCATCAGAGTCGCGCCGATCGGCTGGTAGCCGGCGCCGAGTCCCTTGGCGATCGCCACGATATCCGGGCTGACGCCGTCCTGTTCACAGGCGAACCAGGTTCCGGTACGCCCTGCGCCGCACATGACTTCGTCGAGGATCAGCAGGATGCCGTGGCGGTCGCAGACCTCGCGGATCCGGCGGAAGTAGCCTTCGACCGCGGGCAGCACGCCCGCCGTCGCGCCGACCACCGGTTCGGCGATGAAGGCGATGACCTGCTCCGCGCCCAGCTTGTCGATGCATTGCTCCAGTTCGTCGGCGAGACGCGCCGCGTAGGCTTCCGTGGACTCGCCGGCCTGCTGTTCGCGGTAGGCGTAGCAGGGACTGACGTGGCTCGCCGGCATCAGCAGCGGTTCGAACTGGCGGCGTCGCCACAGGTTGCCGCCGACGGACAGGGCTCCGAGGGTGTTGCCGTGATAACTCTGTCGCCGGGCGATGAAGTGGCGGCGCTGCGGCTGGCCGACCTCGAGGAAATACTGGCGCGCCAGCTTCAGGCTGGCTTCGATGGCCTCGGAGCCCCCGGACACGAAACAGACCCGGTCGATACCCGTCGGCGCGCGCGCGACGAGGAGGTCTGCGAGCTCCTCGGCGACCTGCGTGCTGAAGAAACCCGTGTGCGCGAAGGCCACCCGATCGAGCTGCTCGCGGATCGCCGCGGTGACCGCGGCTTCGGAGTGCCCCAGGCAGGACACCGCCGCGCCGGACGAGGCGTCCAGGTAGCGGCGGCCGTCGCTGTCGACGAGGTAGACGCCATCGCCGGACACCGCCAGCGGCAGGGATTCTCCCGGCATGCGGTGCAGGATGCGGGTGTGGCGGTTGCCCAAGGCTTCACTCCGGATGCGGGTAGAAGTTGACGGTTGCCGGTCTTTGCCCGGTGCGGTCCGGCGCGCCGTGGCGCGCCGGACCGGAGTGCCGCGGGACGCTCAGAAACCCAGGCGCAGGTCCAGGTACATGTTGCGGCCGAGGTCGGTATGTGCATCGGCGAAGTACCCGAAGCTGTCGTCCGCCAGCGGGGCGCGTTCGTCGGTGAAGTTGTTGACGCCGAGGCGGATGCGGGCATCGTAGTCGCTGCCCCAGTCGAAGCGGTAGTCGGCGCTGAAGTTCCAGGTGGTCATCGCCGGCAGCACCCAGAATACGGGATTACCGGCGTCGTCCTCGAGGGTCAGCGAGGTCTGGATGAAGTCGCCGAGCCGGACGCCGTTGATCGCCGCGCCCCAGGCGCCCTTGCGCCAGCCCAGGCGCAGGGTCTGCTTCTCTTCCGGGTTGCCGTCCTGGCGCACCAGGTCGGAAAAGCCGGAGATGACGATCGTGTCGGGAATCTCCCCTGCGGCCTGGGCGTCCAGCAGCAGGGTCGCGTTCGGGCCGGGCTTCTGCGTGTACTCGTCGAGGAAGGAGGCGACGTAGCGCAGGTCGAAGCTGCCGATCGCGGTGTCGACTTCGTAGTACACGCCGACGTCGTATCCCTTGACCTTGCGCGCGTCGAGGTTGGCGTAGGTGTCGTTGATCTGCGTGATGTAGCCAACCGGGCACAATCCGGCGTTCTGGTAGGCCTGCGCTTCTTCGGGGGACAAGGTCGAGGCCGGATCGCGGACCACCGCCGGGTTGCCGGTCACCGAGCCGCAATTCGCGGTCCCCTGCTGCTGCCGGATCAGGAAGTCCAGAGCCGTGTGGTTCTCTTCGCCGAACAGGCCGATGGTCCGCTTCTTCTCGACTTCCCAGAAGTCGAGCGTCAGCGTCAGCCCTTCCAGCGGTTCGACGACGACGCCGAACGACGTGTTGGTCGATTCCTCGGGCACCAGCTGGTCGCTGCCGCCGGCGGTACGCTGCACGCCGTAGACGCAGTCCAGCACCGACTCGGTCGGGTCCGCGGTCAGGCACAGGAAATCGGTGCGCGTGTTGGAGCGGGCGAAATCGCCCTCGTTGACCGTGACCAGGTTCGGCACCCGGAAGCCCTCGGACCAGGACGCGCGCAGCAGTACCGGGTCGATCACGCGCCAGCCGGCGGCGATCTTGCCCACGGTGGTGCTGCCGACGTCGCTGAAGTCCTCGTAGCGGGCCGCCAGCTGCAGGTCCAGTCGCGCGAACACCGGAACCTGCAGTTCGGCGAACAGCGAGGTGACGTCGCGGTCGCCGCGGCTGTCAGCGGTCGGACTCGAGTTCATGACGTCCGAGACTTCCGGGAAGGTCGCGCCGCTGTTGTCGGTGAAGTTGATCGTGCCGTCCAGGCGCGGGTCCCTATTGTCGACGAAGGCCTCGTTGCGCAACTCGGCGCCGAGCAGGACGCCGACCGGCCCGGCCGGCAGCGCGTAAACCTCGCTGTTCGACATCTTGAAGTCGATCATCCTGAGCTCGGTCTCGCTGATGCGGGAGACGTCGATCAGGGTCCGCTCGATGTTGGTGTTCTCGCGTCCGCCGAAGGGATTGAACGCCGCCGGGGTCGGATCGTTCAAGGCGTTCTGCATGCGGGTGTTGGAGATGCGGTTGCGGGTGATGTCCTCTTTCTGGGCCTTGGACCAGGTCGCCGCCGTTTCCCAGTCCCAGTTGCGATAGCTGCCGCGAAAGCCTTGCAGGATGCGCCAGGTGTCGCCGTCGACGTCGACGATGCGCGGTGCCTGGGCCCAGCGGTAGTTGTCGATTGTCAATTCGAGGCCGGTGCAGGGCACGTCGCTGCCGATCACGCTGTCGGGCAGGCGGTTGGGCGAACTGCAGGGGCCGAACGGGTTGTAATAGTTCTGCGCCCCGACTCGAAAGGGCGCCACCGCGCTCAAGCGTGTGGCGGCATGGCGAATGGTGTTGGTTTCCGAACGGTACCAGGAACCTTCGGTAAAGCTCTGGACACCGTTGTCGAACTCGTGGTTCAGGAACATGAAAGCGTTGTAGCGGTCGAGCTCCGAGTACAGGTCGCGGTTCTCGTTGAAGCTGTAGCGGTAGGTGCCCTGGCCGTCGACGGCGCCGCAGGTGGTGGCGTTCATCTGCCACTGGCAGCGCTCGTCTCCGAGCGGGTAGGTTTCGAACTCGCCGGAGCTGTCCCAGATGGTGCCGGTCAGGCCCAGCGCCGACACGCTGGAGATCACGTCGTACTGGCCGAACTCGGAGTTAACGCTGCTGTTGCGGAAGGCGGTGCTGCCCTCCCAGGGTGAGCCCGCCGGCACACGGTCGCGCAGGTCGTCGTTGAACCAGCGCGGGTCGTCCTGCGAATTGACGCGATCGCGGTGATAGTACTGGGCGAATACGCTCAAGTTCGACTTGCCGTCGTTGAAGTTCGTGCCCCATTCGAGTCGCAGGGTCTGGTCCTGGCGCGGGATGTTCTCGTAGTCGCTGAAGCGGGTGGTCAGGTTGAAGCCTTCGAAGTCGGTCTTCAGTACGTAGTTGACCACGCCTGCGACGGCATCGGCACCGTAAATGGCCGACGCGCCGTCACGCAGTACCTCGACGCGCTGCAGTCCGGCGACCGGCAGGGTCTGCGAGTTGACCGTGTTGACGGGAACGAAGCTGCCGCCGATCTCCTCGGTCTGGTAATTGGCCGCGTTGACCATGCGGCGGCCGTTGAGCAGCACCAGGGTGTTGCCGGTACCGAGGTTGCGCAGGTTGTAGGCACCTATGTCGCCGCGGGCGGAGTTGATGCCGCCACTGACGTTCTCTGCCTCGGAGAAGTAGTTCTGCCCCTGCTCGGCCATGAACTCGAGCAGCTGGTCACCCGAATCGATACCGAGCGCTTCGATCTCGACCGCGTCGATAACCGAGACCGACAGCGCGCCGGTGATCTCCGCGCCCTTGATCTGTGAGCCGACCACGATGGTCTCCTCGATCAAGGGCTCCCCGTCGTCCTGGGCCTGGGCCATGGCGGCAACCAGCGGCAGAACCGCGAGGCCTGCCAGCGCCAGTGGTCGGGCGCAGGCCCTGCGGTTTGCGTCAGTCTTCTTCTGCATGCGTCGTTCTCCTGTGCGCTCTGCCTGAGACGAAACGGGTTCCCTGTCAGGACGCCGGGCTGACCGACCGCTGCACAGCGGTCACTCAGCGCGAATCCGGGCTCGTCTGGGTTGCAGACAACCGGGTCAGTGCGGTGGGCAGGGTGCTCGTGGTCGATCGTTTGTAATTACTGGGGAATGCGCCGGAGTCTCGGGCGCGCATCCCGGTGGCGCAATCGATAATTACTATCAACCCTGTCAGAAAAGCTAGCGCGGTGCGGGAGGTCCGCTGACGAGGAAGGTTTCGGGGCAGAAGCCCTGCTGCATGTAGAGTGCCGCCTCCTCACGCAGCCAGTTGCAGAAATCTGCGACTTCGGGGCGCGGGGGCGTGGTTGCGGAGTGGTAGAGGTAATAGGCGTTGCGCTTGCGCAGGATGAGCTCGAACGGGATGACCAGCGTGCCGGCCGCGAGATCCTGCGCCGCCAGGATGCTGCCGGCCAGGATGCAGCCCTGGCTGTCCGTAGCCGCACGCAGCGCCAGCCAGGAATCCGAAAAGTAGAGGTCCTGCGAGAAATCGTCGCGGCGGATGCCGGCCCGCTCCAGCCAGACGCGCCAGGCGCTGCCGTCGTCGTCGTGAATCAGCCGCTTGCCCAGCAGGTCTGCGGGCTCGCTCAGCGTGGCTGCCAATTGCGGCGAGCAGGCGACGAAGGCATCGACGTCGAACAGCTTTTCCATGCTCGTATCGGCCACGGTTCGCGTCCCCCAGCGTATCGCGACGTCGACGGACGGATCGCGAAAGCCATCGAAACTCGCCGACGGCGCCAGCTGTACGGAGACGTCAGGATGCTGCTGTTCGAAGCGATTGAGCCGTGGGATCAGCCACTGGCCGGCAAACGCGGTGGTCAGGTTGATGCACAGGCACCGTCTTCGGTCTTCCCTGAGTTGCTGCACCGACCGTTCGATCCGGTCGAGCGCCTCACTGACCGCTGGCAACAGCTGTTGCCCGGCGGGGTTGACCTCGACGCGCCCCTTGTTGCGAATGAACAAAGGCTTGTGCAGATAGTCTTCTAGGACCTTGATCTGCTGGCTGATGGCACCGTGCGTGACGCTCAGTTCGACGGCCGCCCGGGTGAAGCTGGAATGGCGAGCCGCGGCTTCGAAAGCGCGCAGGGCATTCAGCGGAGGGAGTTTTCTCGGCATGGCTGTTCGTTTCCGGGACCGCTGCGGCGCGGGCGGCTCGAGTATATCGTTTTTCGGACAAGTGGCGCCGGCGGTGTCGATGACGGTACAGTGCCGGGCGTTCAGATCGACCGACCAAGGTTCTTTCGCATGCGCAGATTCATTGTCCTGGCGGCGCTGAGCGTCCTGGCACACCTGCCGGCCATGGCGCTGGCCGACGCAAACACTCGCGGCCCGTCGGCGGTGGAGCGTGTCCTGTTCGTCGGCAACAGTTTCTCGTTTTACAACAATGGCCTGCACAACCACGTCGGCAACCTGCTGCGGGCGGCCGGGCGCTGGCGGCCGCGCGAGACGCGCCTGCGCCTGCTGAGCCTGTCGGGTGCCGCGTTGCCGGAGCATCGCGGTGGCCTGCAGGCGCTGGTCGGTCCCGGTGACTGGGATGTCGTCGTCATGCACGGCCACAGCGTGGAACCGCTGGACCCGGAACGGGCGCCGGGCTTTCGCCTCGCGGTGGCCGAGTACAGCGCCTTCATCCGGGCGCAGGGTGCGGAACCGGTGCTGCTGATGACCTGGGCCTACCAGGGCCGGCCCGAGATGACCCGCGCGCTGCACGACGCCTACGCGGACGTCGCGCGTGAACACGACCTGCGCCTGATTCCGGTGGGCCTGGCCTTCGACCGCGCCACCCGGGAACTGGATGTCGACCTCTACCTGCGTGACGTACTCGCTTTCGAAGAGGCCGACGGCATGACCGGGATCCGCTACAAGCGCGACGTCAAGCACCCCAGCGTCGCCGGCACCTACCTCGCCGCCTGCGTCGTCTACGCCGCGCTGTTCGGCGAGTCGCCCGAGGGCCTGGTGTACGACGCAGGCCTCGGAGCGGACACGGCCCGAGCGCTGCAGCGGGTGGCCGCGGCCACGGTCCGGGAATCCCTCGTCCGGCCGTGATCCGCTTTCGACCCTGCACCGCCGCTGACCATGCGGCGGTGGTGCCGCTGATGTTCAGTTCCGGTCCTGACGCGTTCCGCTACGTCTTCTCGCAGCGCCACCGGGACGAGGCCCTGGACTTCTTGCACGCGGCCTTCGTTCAGGGCGACGGCGAATTCGGTTACCGCCAGCACATGCTGGCCGAATTCGACGGCCGCGTGGTGGCCAGCGGCGCCCTGTGGGGTCCGACCGAGCAGGCGCTGTTCGGGCGCACGGCGCTGGCACAGATCCGCGGCTTCTACGGCCTCGGCGCCAGCCTGCCGGTGATCTGGCGCGGCCTGCGCGTGTCGCGGGTGCTGCCGCCGGCGGCGACGGACGAAGCCTACATCGCTCATGTCGGCGTGGCCGACTGGTGTCGTCGGCAGGGGGTCGGGCGCCTGCTGATGCGATTCCTGATAGAGCAGGCGGGGCTGCGCGGCTTCGGCTCGGTCAGCCTGGATGTCGCCACCGACAACGCGCCGGCGCGGGCGCTTTACGACTCGCTGGGATTCGAGGCCGGGCAGGTCCGTCCGGCGTCGCTGACGGGTCGTCACGGCCGGGTCGCCGAGCACGGCCGGATGCGCCTGGCGTTGCCGTCATGATGTCGGCCGGTCGCTGTGGTACCGTGTGGCCGTCCTCCGAGGAGATTTCGCAATGGCCAGGATCGAACTGACCGTGAACGGCGAACGGCGCGCCGTCGACGTGCCCGAAGACAAGCCCCTGCTGTGGGTGCTGCGTGAGGATCTCGGCCTGAACGGGCCGAAATACGGCTGCGGCATATCGCAATGTGGCGCCTGTACCGTGCACCTCGACGGCCGGGCGGTGCGCTCCTGCGTAATGCCGGTCGGTGGCGTGCAGGGGCAGAGCGTAACGACCATCGAGGGCGCCACGGATCCGGTCGCGGCGGCGGTGATGGACGCCTGGACCCGGCTCGACGTCGTGCAGTGCGGTTACTGCCAGCCGGGCCAGGTCATGTCGGCAGCCGCGCTGCTGGCGAGCAACGCGGCTCCGAGCGACGACGACATCGATACCGCGATGCGCGGCAACCTGTGCCGCTGCGGCACCTACCAACGCATCCGCGCGGCGATCCACGAGGCGGCGAAGAACCTGGAGGCCTGATCATGGCGCGCTATGACTTACCGACGCCGGCTGGCATGAAGCGCCGGCAGTTTCTTCAGGTCACGGCCTTGTCCGGGGCCGGCTTCATCGTCGGCTGTGGCAGCCGCGATGCCGCGGAACCGGTCGTCGAGGCCGACTCCGCGGCGCTCCCTCCGGCCGCCGATGCCGACCTGAACGCCTTCGTCAAGGTGATGGCGGACGATACGGTCACCGTGGTGATCAAGCACCTCGACAAGGGGCAGGGCGTCACCACCGGCCTGACGACGATCGTCGCCGAGGAAATGGACGCGGCATGGCCGCAGATGCGCTGGGAGTTCGCCCCTGCCGATGCCAGCCGCTACAACAATCTGGCTTTCGGTCCGGTGCAGGCGACCGGGGGCTCGACCGCGATCGCCAACTCCTGGGAACAGCTGCGCATCGCCGGCGCCGCCGCCAAAGCGATGCTGATCGGTGCCGCGGCACGGCTGTGGAGCGTTTCCGCCGAAGAGCTTGCCGTCAGGGACGGCCGCGTCGTGCACGAGGCCTCCGGGCGCAGCGCCGGATTCGGGGCACTGGCGAGCACCGCGGCCGGGATCACACCGCCCGCCGAACCGCGTCTGAAGGACCCCGCCGAGTTCCGGCTGATCGGCCGCGACGACCTGCCGCGCATCGACAGCGCCGTGAAGACCCGCGGAGAAGCGCAGTTCACCGCCGACCTGCAGCGCCCCGGCATGCTGATGGCGGTGGTGGCGCATCCGCCGAAATTCGGTGCGCGCCTCGCAGGTTTCGATGCGGAAGCGGCGCTGGCCGTGCCCGGCGTGCGCGAGGTGCTGGCGATCCCGCGCGGCGTCGCCGTGCTGGCGGACAGCCACTGGTCGGCGACGCGGGGGCGGGATGCCCTGGAGATCGACTGGGACGAGAGCGCCGCCGAGTCGCGCGGTTCCGATCAGCTCCGCGAGGCGTACCGCGCGCTGATGGCCCAGGCGGGCGAGACGGTTCGCAGCGCGGGCGATGGTGCGGCGGGTCTGCAAGGCGCCGCGGAGCGTATCGCGGCGGAGTACTCGTTCCCGTACCTGGCCCACGCCACCATGGAACCGATGAATTGCCTGGTCGAGCTGTCGGCCGATGGCTGCGACATCTGGACCGGTTCCCAGGCGCCGACCCTGGACCAGGCGGTCGCGGCGCAGATCGCCGGCCTGCAGCCGGAGCAGGTGCGTATTCACACCCACTACGCCGGCGGCAGCTTCGGCCGCCGGGCGGTGCCGGACAGCGACTACGTGGCCGAGGCCGTGATGATCGCGAAGGCGATCGAGGGGCGGGCGCCGGTGAAACTGCAGTGGACGCGCGATGACGACATGCGGGCCGGCCGCTTCCGCCCGATGAGCTGGCATCGCTTCGAGGCCGGACTCGATGAGCAGGGTCGACCGCTCGCCTGGCACCACCGCCTCGCGGTGCAGACGATCCTGGCCGGTACGCCGTTCCTGCCCGGCGACGCACTCGATCCGAGCACCCACGAGGGGGCTTCCAACCTGCCGTACGCCATTCCCAACCTGCTGGTCGACGTGCACACCCCGGAAGTCGGCGTGCCGACCCTGTGGTGGCGGTCGGTCGGCCATTCGCAGAACGCCTGCGCGACCGAGTGCTTCTTCGACGAGCTCGCCATCGCGGCCGGCAGGGACCCCTACCGACTGCGACGCGAGCTGCTGGCCGGGCACCCGCGCCACCTTGCGGTGCTCGACGCTGCCGCCAGGGCCGCGTCGTGGGACGAGCCCCTGCCCGAGGGTTCGGCACGCGGAATCGCCGTGCACGAGTCCTTCAACAGTTTCGTGGCCGAAGTCGTCGAGGTCAGCCGGCGCGAAGACGGCGCGTTTTCGATCGACCGGGTGGTCTGCGCCGTCGACTG
>CAZOUC010000066.1:0-8725 GCA_964582825.1 uncultured Enterobacteriaceae bacterium
TCGAGTTCGTAGTTGCGGGTGGCCTGGTTGCGCGTGTTGCTCGGCACCACCGGCTCCGCGCCGCCGGCCGGCGCTGCGGCGCCCGCCACCTCGGGCGCGGTGGCGGCGGCCGGCGGCTGGTTGGTCAATGCGCCCGGTACGCCGGTGGCCGCGGCCGGGCCGGTACGCTGCTCGTCGAGCAACTGCTCGCTGCGCAGCGCCGGCAGATCCGGGTTGAAGATCTCGTCGGCCTGCTCGACCTCGGTGAAATCGAGGTCGGCGGTCACCTCGGACTTGAAGCGGCCGATGCCGACCACCGGCGAGAGAATGCGCCGGATACGCTCGACGAGTTGCTGCTCGACGCGCTCGGTGATCTCGAGCTGGCGATTGGCCGCCGCGACGCTGGCGTCCTCGCTGAAATCCGACAGCAGTGCACCTTTCTGGTCGACGATGGTCACGTCCTGCAGGGCCATTTCCGGGATGCTGGAGGCGACAAGGTTGCCGATCGCGCGCACCTGATCCTCGCCGACCGATCGGCCGGCGAACACTTCGAGGAACACCGAGGCACTGGGCTTGCGCTGGTCGCGTACGAACACCGATCGTTCGGGAATGGCCAGGTGCACACGGGCCGCCTTGACGCTGGTGATGCTGGATATGGTCCGCGCCAGTTCGCCCTCCAGGCTGCGCCGGTAGCGCGCCGTCTCCATGAACTGGCTGGTGCCGAGCGCCTGCTCCTCCTGCAGCATCTCGAAGCCGACGTTGCGGTCACCGGGCATGCCGGCCTCGGCGAGCCGCAGGCGGGCATCGTGAATGCGGCCGCTCTCGACCAGCAGCATGCCGGTGTTCTGGTCGATCCGGTAGCGGATGTCGTTGGCGTCCAGTACGTCGACGACCTGCGAGGCGTCGAGGTGCTCGAGGCTGTTGTAGAGCGGACGCATGTCCGTCTCCTGGGACCAGAGCACCACCCACAGCGCCAGCGCCATGCTGACCGCCGCGGTGACGATCAGCGCGATCTGGCGGCCCGTCGACAGGGTGCCGAAGCCGGCCAGGTAGGGATTGACCGGTATCGGGCGGTCCCCGGCGCTGGCGCTCGCCACCGCGGCGCCCGCGGCACCTCCACCGGCGCCGCCGACCGTGGCCGGCACGCCGCCGCTGCCGCCAGCAGGCGCTAGCTGCTTGTTGTCCTCATCCGCCATCGGGAATCAGCCTCATACCGGCATGCTCATGATTTCCTTGTAGGCCTCGACGAGTTTGTTGCGGACCTGGTTCATGGCCTGGAACGCCACGCTCGACTTCTCGGCCGCCACCATCACCTCGGTCAGGGAGACCCCTGGAGTGCCGAGCTCGTAGGCCTCGCGCAGGCGGGACGACTCGGCCTGTGCCTCGCGGACCTGGTCGATGGCCTGCGTGAACAACTCCGAGAAGCCCGGGTCGTCCTGCGGCTGCACCAGCCGGGCCGGATCGATGCGCGTGTCCGGCGCGACGTCCCGCAGGCCGTCGGGCATCTGGCTCTGAAAACTGCGAATCTGTGCCAGGACCTGGCTGATTTCCGCTCGCTCTACCATCTTGCGCTCCCGTCAAGGCTTCGACTCGCGGGCTGGCGGCACGCCGCGCAGCGGCCGCCGGCGACGGTTTCTTGACGTCAACCGCCGCGAACCCCCGTTTCCGGAGCGGGGATGCACAAAGTGGGCCAGCAGACAGCGGCCCGGGCGAGCGATCAGCCGCGTGCCGTGGCGATCAGGCGCGGCAGGTCCGCGCGGCGTTCGAGGCCGGCGAAGTCGAACAACTCGCGGTCCGCGAGCTGCGATGGCGCGACGTTGGCGATGGCGGCGAAGATCGAGTCGATGCGGCCGGGGTGCTCGCGCTCCCACTGGGCCAGCATCTGCTTGACCGCCTGGCGCTGCAGGTTGGGCTGGGATCCGCAGAGATTGCAGGGAATGATCGGGAACTGCCGTGCCTCGGCCCAGGCCGCGAGGTCGCGCTCGCGGCAGTAGGCCAGCGGCCGGATCACCACGTTGCGCCCGTCGTCGCTGAGCAGCTTGGGCGGCATCGCCTTGAGGGTGCCGCCGAAAAACATGTTCAGGAACAGGGTCTCGACGATATCGTCACGGTGGTGTCCCAGCGCGATCCTGCTGGCGCCGATCTCGCTGGCGAAGCTGTACAGGTTGCCGCGCCGCAGGCGCGAGCACAGGCCGCAGGTGGTCTTGCCTTCGGGAATCACCCGCTTGACGGTGCTGTAGGTGTCACGCTCGAGGACGTGGTAGCGGACGCCGAGGCCCTCGAGGTAGGCCGGCAGCACGTGTTCCGGAAAGCCCGGCTGCTTCTGGTCGAGGTTCACGGCAACCAGTTCGAATCGCACCGGCGCGGTCTTCTGCAACGCCAGCAGGATGTCGAGCATGCCGTAGGAGTCCTTGCCGCCGGACAGGCAGACCATGACCAGGTCACCGTCCTCGATCATGCGGAAGTCCTCGATGGCCTTGCCGACCTGGCGGCGCAGGCGCTTCTGCAGCTTGTTGAACTCGGTCGTCGAGCGGCGCGGATCGCGGGCTGTCATGGTCCTGGCTACCGGCAAAACTATTAGTTTAACGCCCAAGCTGCTGATTATCCTGTACATTCTGCGCAGTTCGACATTCCGGGCGCGCGCTCCCTCCATGACGGCGCAGCGGGCAGCGGCTACAATGCCGGACCGCTTTCCGACGCCACCAGAGACCGCACCATGACCGCACCCGTACGAGTTACCGTGACCGGCGCCGCCGGCCAGATCAGCTACAGCCTGTTGTTCCGCATCGCTTCCGGGCAACTGCTCGGCCCCGACCAGCCGGTGATCCTGCAGATGCTCGAGATCACGCCGGCGCTGGAAGCCCTGCGCGGGGTCGCGATGGAACTCGACGACTGCGCCTTTCCCCTGCTTGCCGACATGGTATGCACCGACGACGCCGAGACCGCTTTCGGCGACAGCGAGTACGCGCTGCTCGTCGGCGCACGGCCGCGCGGGCCGGGCATGGAGCGCAAGGACCTGCTCGAAGCCAATGCGGCGATCTTCTCGGCGCAGGGCAAGGCGATCAACGCCGCGGCACGGCGCAGCATCAAGGTGCTGGTGGTCGGCAACCCGGCCAACACCAACGCGCTGATCGCCCAGCGCAATGCACCGGACATCGACCCCCGCCAGTTCACGGCGATGACCCGCCTCGACCACAACCGCGCCCTGACCCAGCTCGCCCAGCAGACCGGCAGCGCCGTGACCGACGTGAAGCAGATGACCATCTGGGGCAATCACTCATCCACCCAGTACCCGGACCTGCATCACGCCACGGTCAAGGGTCAGGCCGCGCTCGGCCTGGTCGACCAGGCCTGGTACGAGGACGAGTTCATTCCGACCGTGCAGCAACGCGGCGCGGCGATCATCAAGGCGCGCGGCGCGTCGAGCGCCGCTTCCGCCGCGAACGCGGCCATCGACCACCTGCATGACTGGGCGCTGGGTTCGGCGGCCGAAGACTGGGTCAGCATGGGGGTATACAGCGACGGCAGCTACGGCATCGCGGAAGGCCTGATCTATTCCTACCCGTGCCGCTGCAGCGGCGGCGACTGGCAGATCGTCCAGGACCTCGACTGCAACGACTTCTCGCGGGCACGCATGACGGCGACCGAACAGGAACTGGCCGAGGAGCGTGACGCGGTTCGCCACCTGCTTCCCTGAGCAGGATCGGAGCGGCGCCGCGATTGGCGGCGCCGGTCATGCGTTCTACACTTCAATTCTCGCGGCGCCGGCCGACAACGGCTGTACGGGTCCAATGCCAGAACTGTCGATGCGCAAGCTGTTTCGCAACCTGCTGGGCAAACAGCAGGCCGACGAGACCTCGGAGTCCGGGATCGATACGCTCCAGGAGACCCTGTTGCGCCTGCAGCAGCTGGTGGAAACGCGTACCTTCGTGGACGTCAAGTTCCCCCTGAAAAGCCACCACAACTTTCAGAGCCTGATCCTGAAGGTCAACCCGACTGAGCGCTACCTGCTGATCGACGAGCTGTTTCCGACCAGCCGCGCCCTGATGGTCAGCAGCGGTGACCTGGTCGAGATCACCAGCCGCTCGCGCGGCATGCCGGTCAAGTTCAAGACCACGGTACAGTCGGTCGGCATCGACGACGTGGACGGCATGCCCGCCTACCGCCTGGCATTGCCCGGCGCGGTGCAGGCGGAGCAGCGCCGACGCAACTTCCGCATCCCGCTCGGTCACGAGTCCGGCGTGCGGCTGCGTATCCGCAACGGCGACGGCTCGACCATGCTGTGCACGGTCCTCAACCTGTCGCACGGGGGCGTGGGTTTCAGCGCGTCCGGCAACATCTCCGAGCGCCTGCGAGAAGAGAACGTGCTGAACAATACCGTGCTCAGCCTTCCCACAGGCGAGCAGATGAGCCTCGATCTCGAGGTGCGCAGCTTCGATTTCCGCCGTCACCCGTACCGCCATACCACGGTCGGCTCGCGCATCCTGCGCATCAGTCCGAACGACGAGAAACTGATCGACCAGTACCTGGTCAGCGTGCAGCGCCAGCTGCGCCGCGAGGCGCTCGACGACGAGCACGGCGGTCCGTAAGGGCGTTCGCGAGGGAGGCGCGAGAGAGACTAGGTCTGCACCGTTCGCAGTACCGATATCGGCGGCGAATCGACCGCACGACGGCAGGCGCTGACCCCCATCACCGCGCCGAGCACTGCGCCGACCAGCGGCGCCAGCAGCCAGATCAGCGGCGCCGGTCGGTAGTCCATCTCCAGCACCCAGGTCGCCAGCGCGAAGCTGGCCAGTTCCGCCCCCAGCGCCGCGAGCACCCCGGCCAGGGCACCGAGCATCAGGAACTCGATCAGCAGCCCGCGCAGCAGCAGGCGTCGGCGCGCGCCGAGGGAACGCAGCACCGCGCTCTCCAGGAAGCGCTCGTCGAGTCCCGCCTGTACCGACGCCAGCAGCACCAGCAGGCCGGCGACCAGCCCGAGCGCGAGAACCATTTCGACCGCTCGTGACGCCTGCCGGGAGATCGTCCGCGCCTGCGCCAGGACGGCGTCGAGCTCGATGACCGTGACGGTCGGAAAGCGGCGCGAGAAGTCGACCAGCAGATCCTTGCGCTCCGGCGGCAGAAAAAAGCTGGTCAGCCAGGTCGCCGGCTGCTCGCGCAGCAGCGAGGGCTGCATGATCACGTAGAAGTTCGGGTTCATGCTGTCCCAGTCGAGCGCGCGGACGTTGCGAACCGTGCCGGGAACCCGCTCGCCGGCGATACTCAGCACCAGCCGGTCGCCGACCTCGATGCCGAGCATCTCGGCCAGCGACTGTTCGATCGACAAGCCGTCGCCTTCCTCCTGCTGCCACCATTCGCCGGCAATCAGTTCGTTGTCGGCCGGCCTGGTGGCCGACCAGCTGAGATTGAAGTCCCGATTCAGATTGACCCGCCCGGCCGGGTCCGGCACCACCGCCTGACCGTCGTGCTCGACGATACGACCCGGGACCATCGGGTACAGCCCGGCACTGGCCAGGCCGCGCTCGGCCAGAAAGCTGTCTATGGCCTCGCGCTCCCACGGAGCGATGTTGAGCAGGAAGTGGTTGGGTCGCCCCTCTTCGAGGCGCTCGGACCAGTCGTCGATCAGGCGGTCGCGCACCAGGCCGAGCACCAGCAACAGCATCAGCGTGATCGAGAAGCCGAGCATCTGGATCGCGTTCAGGTTCAGGTGCCGGCGCAGCCCCGCCAGCGCCAGGCGCCAGCTGCCGGATGCCTGCATGCCGCGCCAGTGGCTCAGGCGCAGCAGGGCGAAGGCCAGCGTACCGACCGCCGCGGCACAGAGCAGCACGCCACCGAGCAGGATTCCGGTCAGGTACAGGTCCCCGGTATACAGGACCAGCAGCAGGGCGACCGCCGCCAGACCGGCGGCGTACACCGTCAGGCCCAGCGGATCAGGCGGCAGGTCGCGGCGCAGCACACGCAGCGGCAGGGCCCGGAACAGCGGCAGCAGGGGCGGCATGGCGAACGACAGCAGGCACAAGAGACCGGTCACGGCACCTAGGCCCAGCGCCGACCAACCGGCGCTCGGTGCGCTGAAGTCGAACAGGGAGCCGAGCATCGTCAGCAGACCGGCCTGGACGAGGGCGCCGACGGCCCAGCCGACGAACACGGCCAGCAGGCCCAGCAGCAGGAAATTGCCGAGGTACAGTCGCGCCACGGCGCCACTGCCCATCCCCAGGGTTTTCAGGATCGCCACGTAGTCGACGTGGCGCGCGGCAAAGCGCCGTGCCGCCATCGCGACAGCGACGCCCGCCAGGATGACGCCCAGACAGGCGGCCATCAGCAGGAACTGGCGCACGCGTCCTACCGAGCGTCCCAGGCCCGGCTGGCCGTCCTCGAGATCGAGCAGCCGCTGACCGGGCTGCAGCCGCTCGGCGAGCCAGCCGCGCAGGTCCTCGAGCGCCGAGCGCTGACCGGCGAACACGGCGTTGTACTGGACGCGGCTTCCCGGCTGCACGATGCCGGTAGCCGGCAGGTCCTCGAGATGCATCATCACCCGGGGCCCGATGGCAAACAGGCCGCTGACCGCGTCCGGCTCGTTGAGCAGCAGCGCCGCGACGCGCAGGCGGCTGTTGCCGATGCCGATCTCGTCGCCGATGGCGACGTCCAGTTGCAGCAGCAGGCGCGGGTCGACCCAGAGCTCGCCGCGCGGCGGTCCGCTGGCCAGTTCCTCGGCCGCGGCATCGGCGCTGCGTCTGATCGTCACCCTGCCGAGCAACGGGTAACTGGCCGAAACGGCGGACACGTTGACCAGCTGGAGTCGCTCGCCGGCGGTGCTCATGGTCGGGAAACGCTGGATCTCGGCGCTGCGCAAGCCGACGCCGGCGGCGCGCTCGAACCAGGCCTCGGGCACCGGCTGGCGACCACGTACCAGCAGATCGCCGGCGAGGAAGGTCGCACTGCGCGCGTCGATGCCGGCCTGCAGACGCTCCGCGAACAGGCCGACACCGGTGACGACGCTGACGGCCAGCACCAGGGCGCCGAACAGGATGCGCAGCTCGCCGCTGCGCCAGTCGCGCCACAGCAGGCGCAGCGCCAGGCTCACCGCGCCAGGGCCGCGAGCGCCGCGCCGCTGCCGCCGGCGTCGGCGGTGAACTCCCCCGCGACCATCCGCAGGCGTCGATCGCAGCGCGCCGCCAGCCGTTCGTCGTGGGTGACCAGCACCAGCGTGGCGTCGCTGTCCTCGTTGAGACGGAACAGCAGGTCGATGACGCGCGAGCCCGTTTCGGTGTCGAGGTTACCGGTCGGCTCATCGGCGAACAGCAGTTTCGGCCCGCTGGCAAAGGCGCGGGCGATGGCGACGCGCTGCTGCTCACCGCCGGACAGCTGGCGGGGATAGTGATGCAGGCGCTCGCCGAGGCCGACGCGGTCGAGGTAGTCTTTCGCGAGCGCCTCGGCGCCGTCCGTCTCACCGCGGATCTCGATCGGCAGCATCACGTTCTCGAGCGCCGTGAGTCCGGGCAACAGCTGGAAGGACTGGAACACGAAGCCGACCAGCCGTCCGCGCAGCGCAGCGCGTTCGTCCTCGTCGAGCCCGCCGAGATCGGTGCCGTCGATCAGCACCCTCCCGCGCGTCGGCAGGTCGAGACCGGCGAGCAGCCCGAGCAGGGTCGACTTGCCGGAGCCGGACGCGCCGACGATGGCGACGGTTTCAGCCGCCTTGATTTCCAGGTCGATTCCTTTCAGTATCCGCAGCTCGCCGTCGACCGTCGGCACCGCCTTCTCAACGCCAATCGCCTGCAGAATCGCTGCCATGTCTTTGTTCCGTGCCCTGCTGCTGACCACCTTAGTTCTCGCCGCCGGCGCACCGCAAGCTCGTGCGGACCTGCCGTCGATCCTCGTCGTCGGCGACAGCATCGGAGCAGGCTACGGCGTCCCGGTCGGCGAAAGCTGGGTAGACCTGCTTCGCGAACAACTGTGTACGGACCCGCCCCGGTGCCGGATCAGCAATGCCAGTGTCAGCGGCGACACCACGGGCGGCGGGCGCAACCGTCTGCCGCAGCTGCTCGAGCGGCACGAGCCGGACGTCGTGGTCCTCGAGCTCGGCGGTAACGACGGCCTGCGTGGCTACCCCATCGAGTCGATCCGCGCCAACCTCGCGGCGATGATCGAGGCCGCCCGCGGCGCCGGTGCCCGGGTGCTGCTGGTCGGCATGCGCATTCCTCCCAACTACGGCCCCGTCTACACCGAACGCTTCCACGGCCTCTACGCCGAACTCGCCGCGGAGTACCGGACCGCGCTGGTGCCGTTCCTGCTCGAAGGCATTGCCACCGAACCCGGCATGATGCAGACCGACGGCATTCACCCGACCGCGGCGGCCCAGGCATCGATGGCCGAACTGGTGCGCCCCGCGCTGGAAGGCCTGCTGGCCGCCGCGATGCCGTGAGCGGTCGCGACACGCTCGTAGTCCAGTCCCACAATCCCGACCAACTGCCCGCCTGGCAGCGGCGCTGCCTGGAGTCGGCGCGCCGGTGGGCGGCGTCCATCGAGGCCGACTACCGCTTCGTCGACGACGATCTGTTCGCCGTCCTGCCGGGCTGGGTGCTGCCGAAGGTTGGGGCGCAACGCGCGATTGCGGCGGACCTCGCTCGACTGCGCCTGATGCAGCGGGAAAAAGTAGCCTTGAATGGCCTCGGCCCCAAGGCGGAGCAGCTGCAAAATCAGGCCAAGACCGCTATGTGGGTGGCGATCGACGGGGAGGCGGCGG
>CAZOUC010000066.1:8735-9374 GCA_964582825.1 uncultured Enterobacteriaceae bacterium
CGCTCGACTGCGCCTGATGCAGCGGGAACTCGCGCGCGGCTACCGGCGCGTGGTCTGGCTCGACGCAGACCTGCTGGTGTTCGCGCCGCAGGCCCTGCGGCTGTCCGATGCCGGGCACGCCGTCGGCCGCGAAGTCTGGGTGCAGCACCGCGGCGCGAGCCTGCGCGCCTACCGCAAGGTACACAACGCGATGCTGATGGCCTGTCGCGGTGACAGCCTGCTGCCCTACTACGCCGACAGCGCCGAGCGACTCCTTTTCGACGCCAGCCCGCCGCTGGCTCCCCAGTTCCTGGGACCGAAGCTGCTGAGCGCGATGCACAACATCGGCCGCCTGCGGGTCGACGAGCGCTTCGGCATGCTCAGCCCGCTGGCGCTGCGCGACCTGCTGGCCGGCGGCGGTCCCGCTCTGCGCATGACACTCGGCGGTCACGCGGCGCCGTTGCAGGCCGTCAACCTGTCCGGCTCGCTGGCCGGCAAGGTCGTGGACGGAGTCCTCCTGGACCGCGGTTTCTACGACGCGGCGGTCGATCGACTGCTGGCGGGCGGCCCCCTGTCGCCGGCCGCCGCGCTGGGCTAAGCTGCGCTGCGCGCACACGGGCACCAGGGCACAGGATGAAGATCTGCATCATTTCCACCGGC
>CAZOUC010000067.1:0-2383 GCA_964582825.1 uncultured Enterobacteriaceae bacterium
GCTTTACGCCGTCGAGGAAGCGCTGCGCATCCTCGCGAATTACCGCGAACCGGACGCACCGCGGATCGACGTCGAGCCGCGGGCCGGCACCGGTCTCGCCGCTACCGAGGCACCGCGCGGCCTGCTGCACCACACCTACCGCATCGACGACGAGGGCCGCATCGAGTTCGCGCAGATCGTGCCGCCGACGGCGCAGAACCAGGCGCAGATAGAAGATGACCTGCGCGCTTTCATCGGTCCGCGCACGGACTTCGACGACGCTCGCCTGCAGTGGCAGTGTGAACAGGCGGTGCGCAACTACGATCCCTGCATCTCCTGCAGCACACACTTCCTCAAGGTGTCCGTCGAGCGGCGCTGAGCTCGGGTTCCTCGTGAAAATCGCCGTCGTCGGCATCGGTAATTCCCAGCGCGGCGACGATGCCGCGGGCCTGGCGGTCATTGACCGGCTCGCAGCGGATCCGCCGGCGGGCGACGTCACACTGATCCGCGCGGGCGGCGACCTGCTGTCGCTGCCCGGGCGGTTGCAGGGCTTCGACGCGGCCATCCTGGTCGATGCAATGGTCGGCGGCGCGTCGCCCGGGCAGGTGCGTCGTTTCGACGCCAGCGCGCTCGGCGGCACCGACCTGCCGCACTTCACCTCGACACACAGCATCGACCTGCCGACGGCGCTGGTGCTGGCGCGAACCCTCGGAGAGGCGCCGCGACTGATGCGGCTGTTCGGCATCGAGGCCGTGGGTTTCACGACCGGCGCGGCGCTGGACCCGCGTCTCGAGTCCGGCGTTGCCGAGGCCTGCGACCGGGTGCGGGCAGAGTGCCTCGCCATGCCGGGCAGCCTGCCCTGAGGCGACGACGCGCTGCCGGCGCCTTCGCGCTTTCCAGCACCGGGCGTTGCGTATAGAGTTGACGCTTTGCGTCGCCGGCGGAGTTCCGAGCACCATGAAGATCGTCAGCACCAGCGTTTTTCGCGGACCGAATGTCTACGCACTGTATCCGGTGATCCGACTGACGGTGGACCTCGGCGCGCTCGAGGACTGGCCGACCCGTCGCCTCGGCGACCGCTTCATCGACGGCCTGGTCGAGGCCCTACCCGGCCTGCAGGAGCACGGCTGTTCCTACGGGGAAGCCGGCGGCTTCCTGCGCCGGATGCGCGAGGACGAGGGCACCTGGCTGGGCCACGTGCTGGAACACGTCGCGCTGGAGCTGCAGAATGCCACCGGGGCCGAGGTGACATTCGGCAAGACCCGCAGCACCGGCAATCCCGGCGAGTACGACGTCGTTTACGAGTACGAGGACGAGTTCGCCGGCGTCGAGGCCGGCAAGCTGGCGCTCGAACTGCTGCATTCGCTGGTGGCCGAGAACCTCAGGCCGCCGGAGGCCCAGCAGGATTTCGACTTCGACGAGCGCCGCGACGAGTTCATTCGCGCCTGCCAGCGGCGCGCCCTGGGGCCGAGCACCGCGTCGCTGGTCAAGGCCGCCGAGGCGCGCGGCATTCCGTGGATCCGGCTCAACCAGCACAGCCTGATCCAGCTCGGTCACGGCCGGCACCAGAAGCGCCTGCAGGCGACGATTACCAGCCAGACACAGCACATCGCGGTCGAGCTCGCCTCCGACAAGGAAGAAACCAATCGCATCCTCGGCGATCTCGGTCTGCCGGTGCCGCGACAGGCGCTGTGCTACCGCCTGCGCTACGCGCTGCGCGCCGCCGAGCGTATCGGTTACCCGGTGGTTCTGAAACCGCTGGACGCCAACCACGGCCGCGGCGTGACCACCAACATTCGCGACGAGGCCGAGCTCGAGAAGGCCTACGACAAGGCCAAGGAACACAGCGACGGCGTCATCGTCGAGACCTACCTGCAGGGCCTCGACCACCGCCTTCTGGTCATCGACGGCAAACTCGTGGCGGCGGCCAAGCGGGTGCCGGCGCACGTGGTCGGCGACGGCCGCAGCAGCGTCGAGGAACTGGTCGCCGAGGTCAACCGCGATCCACGTCGCGGCGTCGGTCACGAAAAGGTGCTGACTCGTATCAGCCTCGACGCCCAGGCCGAGCGCATGCTGGCCGAGCGGGACATGAGCACCGACAGCGTGCCCGCCGAGGGGGAAGTGGTGTACCTGCAGCCAACCGCCAACCTGAGCACCGGCGGCAGCGCCGTCGACGTCACCGACACCATCCACCCGGACAACCGCGACATGGCCGAGCGGGCGATCGCCGCCCTCGGCCTCGACGTCGGCGGCGTCGACTTCATCACCACCGACATCACCCGCTCCTACCGCGAGGTCGGCGGCGGCATCTGCGAGTGCAACGCGGCGCCGGGCTTCCGCATGCACGTGGCGCCGTCGGAGGGAACCCCACGCGACGTCGCCGGGCCGGTCATCGACATGCTGT
>CAZOUC010000067.1:2393-9321 GCA_964582825.1 uncultured Enterobacteriaceae bacterium
AGGGCAGCCCGAGCCGGATTCCGATCGCCGCGATCACCGGCACCAACGGCAAGACCACGACCTCGCGGATGCTCAGCCACATCCTCAAGCTCGCCGGGCACACCGTCGGCACCACCTCGACCGACGGCGTCTACATCGACGGTCGCCTGACCGTGTCCGGTGACATGACCGGGCCGACCGCGGCGCAGATCGTGCTGCGCGACCCGTCCGTCGATGCAGCGGTCATGGAAACGGCGCGCGGCGGCATCCTGCGCAGCGGTCTCGGCTATCGCGAATCCAACGTCTCGGCCTGCCTGAACATCGCCGCCGACCACCTTGGCCAGAAGGGCATCGAGACCCTCGACGACCTTGCCGCCGTGAAGCGCGTCGTCGTCGAGGTCGCCCGTGACGCGGCCGTGCTAAACGCGGACAACCCACACTGCCTGAAGATGGCCGACTACTGCCGGGCCGAGAAGCTCTGCTACGTCACCATGAACCGCAACCACCCGCTGGTTCGTGAGCACATCAAGGCCGGCGGTACCGCGCTGGTGCTCGAACACGGCATCAACGGCAACATGATCACGCTGTACGACGAGCAGGGGCACAACATCCCGCTGCTGTGGACCCACCTGATCCCGGCGACACTCGAGGGGCGTGCCCTGCACAACGTGCAGAACGCCATGTTCGCTGCAGCGCTCGCCTACCACATGGGCGTCAGCCTCGAGAACATCACCCACGGCCTGCGCACCTTCGACAGCTCCTTCTTCCAGTCGCCCGGCCGTCTCAACGTCTACGACGAGCACCCGTTCAAGGTGATCCTCGACTACGCGCACAATCCGGCCGCCGTGAAGGTGGTCTGCGAGGTGGTCGATCGCTTCGAGGTCACCGGGCGCAAGATCGTGGTTCTGACCATGCCCGGCGACCGCCGCGACGAGGACATCCTCGAGACCGCGTCGATCGCCGCCGGACACTTCGATCACTACATCTGCCGGCGCGACGACCACCCGCGCGGCCGCGACCCCCGCGAGGTGCCCGAACTGCTGCGCCGCGGCCTGATCGACAACGGCGTCGACGACAGTCGGATCGAGATCGTCGAGGACGAAGAGGCGGCCAACCTGCACGCCCTGAACATGGCCCGGGCCAACGACCTGGTGCTGATCCTGGCCGACCACGTCGCCCGCTCCTGGAAGCAGATCATCTACTTCAAGCCCGGCGACGACGTGGTCAGCGAAGCGCCGGCGGCGAAAGCGATGCCGGTTCCCGAGGAATTCCTCGGCAGCTTCGAGCTCGAAGCCGACCTCGAGCTGATCCGCGACGAGCGCGGCGTCCGCATCGCCCGCGAGTCCGAGGACTGAGTGCGCGCAGCCAGAGCGTAACGATGAGACTGATCGACTCGCGACGCCTGACCGGCCCCAACCTGCTGTGGAACCGCCCCGGCGCGGTCATCGACGTCAGCTTCGGCGATGTCCACCCCGACCTGGTCGTCGGCGCCTGGCAGGCCCAGGTGCGGCGCCTGCTCGACGAGGTCGAATGGCGCGAGGAGCAGACTTGCGTACGCCGCTTCGACGGCGGCGCGAGCCTGGCCATCTCGGCACCCGTGGACTGTCTGTACACAGCCACCGATATCAACGAGGCCGCCTGGGACGCGGCCCGAGACCTGGTCAGCGGCGGCAGCCGCAACCTGCTCGCCTGGGCGGCGCGCCAGCTGCGCAACGCGATCCGGGACGAGGAACGGCCGCGCCTGCGCCGCCTGCTCGACGCCGCCCGGGAGCGCGGCCTGCCGGCCGTACTCGATACGGACGCGGTCAGCATCGGCCTGGGCTGCCGCAGCCAGTGCTGGGACCTGTACGACGTGCCCCACCCGGACGACGTCGACTGGTCCGGACTCGGTCGCGTCCCGGTCGCGCTGGTCACCGGGACCAACGGCAAGACCACGACCGTGCGCCTGCTCGGCGCCATCGGGGCTGCCGCCGGCCACTGCACCGGCATCAGCTCCACGGACTGGCTGGCCGTCGGCGGCGAGATCATCGAGCGCGACGACTACGCCGGCCCCGAAGGGGCCCGCCGCGTACTGCGCGACCCGCGCACCGAGCTCGCGATCCTGGAGACGGCGCGCGGCGGAATGCTGCGTCGCGGACTGGCGCTGCCCCGCGCCGACGCGGCGCTGATCACCAATATCGCCTCGGACCACCTCGGCGAATTCGGGGTGCAGGACCTCGAACAGCTGGCCGACGTCAAGTGGATCGTCACCCGCGCCCTGGACGATGACGGCATCCTGGTACTGAACGCCGAGGACGAGCGCCTGCGCCGGCGAGCGGCCGCCTGGACCGGCAAGCTGATCTGGTTCAGTCCGCAGCCGTCGAATCCACTGCTGAAAGCACACGCCGCCGCCAACGGCACCGTCTTTACTCTCGACCGGGGCCGTGTGGTCATGCGCCGTGGCAAACGCCAGCAGGCGATCTGTACCGTGCGGCAGGTTCCGATCACCTTCGGCGGCGCCGCGCGTCACAACGTGTTCAACGTGCTCGGGGCCTGCGCGCTGGCGCACGCGCTCGGTATCCCGCCCAGGGCCATCGCCGACGGGCTGCGTCGACTCGAACCGGACGACAACCCGGGCCGGGTCAACGTCTACCAGGTCAAGGGCGCACGGGTGCTGCTGGACTTCGCGCACAACCCGCACGGCCTGGAAGCGGTGATCGACATGGCGCGTGCCCTGCCGGCGCGGCGCCGGATCCTGGTCATCGGCCAGGCCGGGGACCGCACGGACGAGGACATCCGTGATCTGGCACGGGTGGCGGCCCGCCTCGACTTCGACCGGATTCTGATCAAGCGTCTCGACAAGTATGCCCGCGGGCGCGAGCCGGGCGAGGCCGCGCGGATCCTGCGCGCCGAATTCATCGCCCAGGGCGTACCGGCCCGCCGCATCGGCTCCCATATCGACGAGCTCGCTGCGCTGCGCGCCGCGCTGCGCTGGCTCGGTCCCGACGACCTGGCGATCCTGCTGGTCCACGAGCGGCGTGACGAGGCCATCGCCCTGCTGCGCCGGCTCGACGGGCGCACGGACTGATGGGCAAACTCATCGGTGGCCTGCTGGGCCTGCTCGCCGGCGGCCTGTTCGGACTGCTCATCGGCGTGTTTCTCGGCCACCTGGTCGACCTCGCCGGCCGCTTCCTGCGCTTTGGTGCCAACGTGCTCGGCACGCGCGAAGCCTTCTTCAACGCCACATTCCAGCTGATGGGCCGCATGGCCAAGACCGACGGCCGCATCAGCGAAGCCGAGATCGAGGTCACCGAGCAGCTGATGGCGCGTCTCGGGCTCGGTGGCGACAGCCGCCAGGAGGCGATCCGCCAGTTCAAGCGCGGCGCGCAGGCGGACTTCGACGTCGACGCCTGCCTCGACGCCTTCATGAGCCACGCCGGGCGCCACGCCAACCTGCGCCAGATGCTGCTGCTGTTCCTGTTCAGCACGGCGATGGCCGACCAGGAAATCAGTACCGCGGAAATGGCCCTGCTGCGCCACGTTGCCGGGCGGCTCGGCCTCGACACCCACGATTTCGATAGGCTGCTGGCGATGTTCCGGGCGCAGGAAGGCTTCGCGCCCGGTCGGCCGCCGCGCACCGAGGCACCGCTAGCCGACGCCTGCCGGGCCCTGGGGGTGAATGAATCCGCCAGTGATCGTGAGGTCAAAACCGCGTACCGGCGCCTGATGAAGCAGTATCATCCGGACAAACTGATCGCCGAGGGGCTGCCTGAGGAAATGGTCCAGGTGGCCACCGAGCGGGCGCAGGAAATCCAGGCTGCCTACGCCCGGATCAAGGAGGCGCGCGGCATGTAGCCGAACGCCCCATCACCAGAGAAACGCATGAGGCACCTCAACTACAACCACCTGCTGTACTTCTGGACCGTGGCGCGCGAGGGCAGCATCACCCGGGCCTCGGAGGTGCTGCACCTGACGCCGCAGACGATCAGCGGCCAGATCAAGCTGCTCGAGGAGTCGATCGGCGCCCCGCTGTTCGATCGGGTGGGTCGACGCCTGGCGCTCACGGATACGGGCCAGGTGGTCAACCAGTATGCCGAAGAGATCTTCTCGCTCGGCGCCGAGCTGTCGCAGCGCATGAAGAGCGCGGCACGCGACGTGCCGATCAGCCTCAACATCGGCATCGTCAACTCGATCGCCAAACTGGTGGCGTACAAGGTGCTCGAGCCGGCGCTGAAGATGGGCAGCGACCTGCGCGTCATCTGCTGGGAAGGCGATCTCGAGCGGCTGCTCGGCGATCTTGCCGTACACCGGCTCGACATGGTGCTGTCCGATCGGCCGATCCCGCCGGGCCTGAGTCTGAAGGCGTACAACCACGATCTCGGCGCCAGCGGGGTATGCTGGTTCGCGGCGCGCAGTCAGGCCGCGCGTTACCGCCGGCGCTTCCCCGCCAGCCTCGACGGCGCACCGGTGCTGCTCCCTGCCAGCAACACGGCGCTGCGCCGGCGCCTGGACGAGTGGCTGGGCCGGCAGCAGCTGGCGCCCCGCGTCATCGCCGAGTTCGAGGACAGCGCCCTGATGAAGGCCTTCGCCGAGGCCGGCAGCGGCCTGTTTGCGGCGCCGCGGGCGATCGCGGCGAAGATCGAGTCGATGTACTCGGTACGCCGCATCGGCGACGTCGACGGCGTCAGCGAGTCCTACTACGGCATCTCGCCCGAGCGACGGATCAAGCACCCGGCCGTACTCGCCATCATCGAAGCGGCCCGCAACGGCCTGTTCGGAGAAGCTTGAGCAGCGTGCCGGTTGTTCGGGAATCCCGAATCCACGGGCCGCAAAATTCGATTTCCCACCCGGGAGCAAGTCCCGCACACTGCGGTCAACAGTTAGTGTGCGTCAAGGACTCGCACCGCGCAGCCCGGACCGGGTCTGCGGCCCACGGCGCGCCACCCGGGAGCGGAGCCGCATGGCTCCGCGCCGCGCGGAATCCCCGGCAAAGTCACGGGAGACCGTGGCGGGGGGACAGGAGTCTTCAACGTCATTGTGCAAGGAGAGAACGACATGATCGACAATAGAGCCCGCGACGAGTCACGCCCCGTGGCCCGCGCCGTGGCCATGCCGGCCGGCGGTGTCGCCAGTGACGCCGCCAGTCACCCGGTGCTGCGCAACACCTACCGCCTGCTGTCGATGACGCTGGCGTTTTCGGCGCTGGTGGCAGCCGGCGCAGCCGCGATGCGCCTGCCGCATCCGGGCCTGCTGCTGACCCTGGTCGGATACTTCGGCCTGCTGTTCCTGACCAACTACCTGCGTAACAGTGCCTGGGGCCTGCTCAGCGTTTTCGCCCTGACGGGCTTCATGGGTTACACGCTCGGGCCGATCCTGGCGGCGTACCTGTCGCTGCCCAACGGCTCGACCATCGTGACGCTGGCCATGGGCAGCACCGCCGCGGTGTTTCTCGGCCTTTCTGCCTACGCGCGGTCGAGCAACGCGGTGAGCCTGCTGAACAAGGGCACGTTCCTGATGGTCGGCATCCTGACCGCGTTCTGCCTGGGCCTGGCGGCGGTGTTCTTCGAGATTCCCGGTCTGGCCCTGGCGGTATCGGCGCTGTTCGTGCTGCTGATGTCCGGCCTGATCGTCTACGAGACGCAGAACATCCTCGCCGGAGGCGAGACCAACTACATCATGGCGACCGTGACCCTGTACGTCGCCATCTACAACCTGTTCACCAGCCTGCTCCATCTACTCGGAGCCTTCGGCGGCGACGAAGGCTGATCGGAGCAACCCCTCCCCGCCCCCTGAACGGGAGACGGCGCACAGGCGCCGTCTCCTCCCCCTCCTCCTACCCGGTGGAGCCGGGGAATTACCGAAGGTCAATCGGCACTTCCAGACAAAAAAATGGCGATGGCATGGCCATCGCCAGATCCTTCTCCCGGGAAATGGAGAAGCGGCGGCTCAGGCCGTCTCGTGGACACCCCGCGACCCCTGTTCCGCCAGCTGCTCGTGAAGGGACGACACGAGCGCCGGCGGCAGGTTGAGGCCGAAGGCGAGATTGCGCAGGTGTTGCTGGGCTTCCGCCCGCTGTGGGTCGACCACCATCAGCGAAGCGGTGTAAATCTCGATGGCGGTTTCCGGATCCGGGGCCTGCGCGACGATCTGCTCGAGACTCGGTGGATTCTTCAGCATGTCGAGCAGCAGCAGGCGCTCTTCACGACCGAGGTCGAGGCGCTCCGTCGCGGCGAACAGGCGTTCGTGCTCGGACGGATCCATCCGACCGTCGGCGAAGATCGCCGCCACCATGGCGGTGACCAGCAGGCGGGCACGCGTGCCCTCGTCCTTCGCTTCGGCGCAGACCGCCTGGAAGTGCTGCTCCTCGAGCCCCGCCCAGGCGCCGGACTCGGGGCTGGCCGGGATCGCCCGACTCGGTGCCGGGGCCGGCGCAGCGACAACGGGCGCCTGCTGACGGTTGTTGGCCTGGTACGACTTGTACGCCTTCCAGGCCAGACTGCCCACGGCCGCGGCGCCCCCCACGGCGAGCAGGTTCTTCGCCGTCTTGCGGCCTTTCTTGCCGAGCAGGGCACTGGTCAGTGCGCCGCCGGCCGCGCCGCCGAGAAACCCGCTGACAAGGCCGCTGCGCCCGAGGCCGTCAATGATACGGTTCAGGTCGGTCATCGTAGACTCCTCATCAAAACCATCGAAGATTCTGGCAGAGGGGCGCGCGGTGCCGCCACACGTTTGTCACGAAGCTTTGGTTCGGTCCGGCCGAAAGCCCCCGGCACGCAAGCGGCCTGCCGGCAGCGTGTGCGGGTCCCGGCGGTGGTAGCATGCCCGTCATGATGCGGTTCGCCCTGTTCGTCGCTCCATTCCTCGCTCTCCTGCTCGACAGCCCCGCCCTGCGGGCCTCCGAGGACACGCCGCTGCTGCGCGCCAGCCTCCACACCTTCGAGCGCGGTGCCGACACGTACCTTGGCCTGCGCCT
>CAZOUC010000068.1:0-9276 GCA_964582825.1 uncultured Enterobacteriaceae bacterium
TCGAGGGTGTCGGCGACGCGGCCGATGCCGACCAGCGGCGCGCGCAGGTTACGCTCGATGTCGTATACCAGGGCCTTGAGCGGCGACACGTAGAGCAGCTGGACGCCGGAGCCCGCCGCGTCGCCGGCGCGCCCGAGCGCGTCGATTCCGGCCAGGAAGGCCGCCAGGGTCTTGCCGCTGCCGGTCGGCGCGACCAGCAGGGAATGGCGGCCCGCCGCGATCGAGGCCCAGCCACGGCGCTGCACCGCCGTCGGGCCGGCGAAATTGCTGTCGAACCAGCGTCGGGTCGCCGGGTGGAACATCGGACTCAGCGGGCGCCCTGGCGGGCGTGCAGTTCACGGACCGTGTCGATCGTATCAGCCTCGCTGGCGGACTTGTCGTCGCGGTAGGCCTTCACGCGCGCGAAGCGCAGCGCCAGGCCCGCCGGGTAGTGCGGACTGCGCTGGATCTCGTTGACGGCGATCTCGACGACGAGCTCCGGCCGCACCTGGACGAGGTGCCCGTCGCGGTGCGTCGCGAGCGCCTCGAGGCGCTCGGTCTGCCAGGCCAGCATCTCGTCGGTGAGCCCCTTGAAGGTCTTGCCGAGCATGACGAAGCCGCCGGCCGGGTCGCGGGCACCCAGGTGCAGGTTCGACAGCCAGCCGCGGCGGCGGCCACTGCCCCACTCGGCGCCGAGCACGACCAGGTCGAGCGTGTTCACCTGCTTGATCTTCAGCCAGTCGGCACCGCGGCTGCCGGCGGCGTAGGCGCTGTCCGGGTTCTTGACCATGATGCCCTCGTGGCCATCGGCGAAGGCGCGCGCGAGGAAATCCCGCGCGGCGGACGGGTCGCCGGTGACCTGCCGGGGCACCGACAGACCCGGAGCCAGGGCTTCGAGCGCCGCGAGACGCGCGGACAGCGGGCGGTCGACGAGGTCCTCGCCGTCCCGGTGCAGGCAGTCGAACAGGTACACCGTCAGCGGCAGCTCGGCGCGCAGCGCGGGGTCGTCGCGGCGGCGGCCGAAACGGCGCATCGTCACCTGGAAGGGCTGCGGGCTGCCGTCGTCGCGCAGGACGATCGCCTCGCCGTCGACGATCAGGCGCTCGGCCGGCAGGCCCCGCGCGAGCTCGACCACCTCGGGCAGCGCGGCGCTGACGTCGCGCAGCTGGCGCGAGTACACGCGCACCTGCTCGCCGTCGCGATGGATCTGCACCCGGGCGCCGTCGAGCTTGTATTCGAGCACCCGCGCCCCCGCACCGGCCAGGGCCGCATCGACGTCGGCAGCGGGTTGCGCCAGCATCGGCTGCAGCGGCTGGAACAGGGTCAGGCGAAACGCCGCGAGTCCGGCCGCCCCGTCACGCAGCGCCGCGCCGGCTACCGGGGCCGGATCGCCGGCCAGCATCACGGCCCGGCGTACGTCGCGCCCGGGCAGCCCCGCGGCGTCGGCGATGGCGTCGACCAGTACGCCCTCGAGGGCGCCCTGACGCAACTCGCCGAGCAGCAGGCGCTGCAGGAACGCGGCCTCGTCGGGTGTCGCGGCGCGCCACAAGGCGTCGAGTCGCGCCCGCCGCAGACCCTGCACGCCCGACCCGCTCAGTGTGGCGAATTCGTCGACCCAGGCATCGAGCCCGGCCACATCGAGAACCGGTTCGGACGCGGCGCCCGGGCCGAGTTCACGCAGCAGGGCGGGACCGATGCCGATGCGGCCCTGGGGCAGCCGGCCCGAGAGATACGCCACGACGATTTCGAAATCGGCCGGCGCTGCACGACGCAGCAGAGCGGCCAGCAGACGACGCTTGTCGAGTCGGCGGCGCGTTGCCGCCACCTGCCTGGAGGTGTCGACCAGCTCCTGCAGGCGCACGGTCAGGCGCTGCGGCGCGCCCGTGGCGCGCTCGGGCGCGTCGCGTCGAGATACTCGGCCAGCAGCTCGAGCAGCAGGTCGCGGTCGACTCTGGTCTCGCGGGTGCGCTCGGTGATGTGGCTGGGATGCTGCTCTCGATCCAGCCAGAACTTGCCGCTGACCTTGCCCGCCTCCGTCGCCGCGGCCAGCCAGACGATCGTGTCCGCCCCCTCTTCGGGGCTGCGCAGCAGCGGCCGCGTCAGGCGATGGAACGCCGGCAGCGAATCCAGCACGCCCGGCGTGTTCGCCCAGCCGGGATGCATCGCGTTGACGACGATGCCGCGCTGGCGCCAGCGCCGCGCCCATTCCTCGGTGAGGATCATCAGGCCGCGCTTGGCGCGTGCGTAGGCCACCGCCCCGGAGTAGCTGCCCCGCTCGTACTGCAGGTCGCGGACCCGGATGCGCTGCGTGTACATACCGCCGGAGGACACGTTGACGACGCGTGCCTGCCGGGCCTGTTCCAGCAGCGGCTCGAGGCGCTCGGTCAGGATGTACGGCGAGAGCAGGAGCAGGGCAAAACTCTTCTCCAGGCCCTCCTTCGTCTCCTGGCGCGGGTTGAACAGGGCGCCGGCGTTGTTGATCAGGATGTCGACGGGCTCACCGCGCTCGAGCAGGCGATCGGCCAGCCGGTGCACCTCGACCATCAGGCTGAGGTCGGCGATCTCGACGTCGATGCGGTCGTTGCCGGTACGCTGCCGGATGTCCCTTACCACGGCGCGGGCACGCTGGCGGTCGCGCGCCACCAGGGTCAGCCGCGCCCCGAGCTCCGCGAGACGGGTCGCCGCCGCCAGGCCCAAGCCCGAGGTGGCGCCGGTCACGATCGCGTGCTTGTCGCCGAGGTAGGCGGTCACCGGATTCCAGCGCCGCCGCGACTCGCGGTAGCCGAGCCGGGTGAAGCGCCAGATACCCGGCAGCACCAGGCGGTCGGCAACCGCGATGCGCGTCGACGGCACCGGCGCCGAATAGCGGTCCTGCAGCGCGCGGCGCAGGCCGGTCATCGCCGCCTTGCCGACCCGCTCCATCGCTTCCGGGTAGGCGGCGCTGGCCAGCGCGATCACCGCCGGAAAGCGGAAGCGGGCGATGTAGCGGATGGTGCTGTGCTCGCCGTCGCCATCGAACAGGATTTCCTCGAGCGCCGTGAACAGCCGCGACTCGACTTCCATCCGCATACGGCGCCCGGATTCGAATTCGACGACCCGGTAGTGCAGCGAGAAGCCCGCCTTCATGTCGATGCGAAACTCGGTGCCGACGTCGACGGCGCCGTCGGTGAGCTTGCGCCCGCGCCGTACGGCCGGATCCCACTCCTCGATACGGTGGAAATCGGCGACGTAGGCGAAGGCCTCACGCAACGGGCGCTTGACCTGGATCGTTTCGTCGAGGACGACTTCGCGGCTCATGCTGTGGGCTCCGGATGGCAGGTGGAAAAGTACGCAGCTTAGCGCGTCACGGTTTTCACGGCCGCCGCGCGGTGGCCTTGCTCAGTTACGCGGCACCGGCTCGACCCGCACCAGCAGCGGCCAGTGGTCCGAGGCGCCGCGGCCGCTGCGCGGGTCGAAGCGCAGCGGTGTGCCGTTATCGCGGTTCTGACCGGGCGCCCCGTTGACCAGTCGCGCGGAATCGCCCACCAGGCGCCAGGTCGGCCCCACACCAGCACGCGGCCGCGCCCAGAAGATCATGTCGAGGAACGACCAGTTGTCGTCCGGGTAGTAGTAGTAGGTGCCGCGGCAGCCGTCACAACCGTAGCGGTGGCCCAGCTGCCAGCGCGGTTCGACCAGGCGCTCGAGAACGCGGTATTCGCGGTCTTCCACCGACGTGATGTTGAAATCGCCGGCGGCGACCGCCGGGCGATCCGGCGGCAGGGCGTCGAGCAGGGCGTTGAGTTTGGCGAGCGCCTGGGCGCGCATCGCCCGCGGGTGGAACGGTGCCGGGAAGTGCACCGCGAAGGCGGTCAGCAGGGCCCCGTCGGGCAGTTCGAAGCTCGCCTCGAGGATGCCACGCGTGTCCTCGACCCGCCTGGGCGGGAATCCGACGAACGGGATCGTGTGCAGGATTGCCGGCCCGCGCTGCGGCAGGCGGCTCAGGAACGCGACGTCGATGCCGCGCCGATCCGCGCCCTCCAGCAGAATCGCCGGCCCGTACCCGGCGGCCTGCAGGTAAACGCGCCGCAGGCGTTCGAGTACCGCCAGGTTCTCGACCTCCTGCAGCACCAGCAGGTCCGGTCCGCGACCGTCATCGACCGAGAGGATCACCGCCTGCAGGGCCTCGAGCTTGGCCTCGAGCACGGCTTCGCTCCAGTCCAGCTCCAGGCATTCCCGGCGCCAGCGGTCCACCTCGATGGCCGCGCAGCGCTGCCGGTGCGCGTCGTTGCGCTTGGCACTGAGCGGCAGGTAGGTGTGGTCGTTGCGGTCGGGATCGTCACGGGTGTCGAACAGATTCTCCACGTTGTAGGTCACGATCGACAGGCTGTCGGCCGCCTGAGCGGCGGTGACCGCAACCCAGCAGGACAGCATCAGGCTGCTCAGAAACAGGAGCACTCGGTTCATGGCGTGCAGGTGTTCATCGGCGTGGCCCAAACCTTACAGCATAAGCCCATACCGGGACGACCGTGTTACAGCGCGGCGGTCTTCGCATGCGCGGCCGAGGGCTCGTTATACTGCCTCGATGGAACGATCCACGAACCGACCGCGCGGCAGGACGCGCCTGGTCGTCCTGCTGTTGGCTGCGCAGCTCGCGTCCTGTGGCGGACAGCCTCGCGACGACCGGCCGGAACTCGGCGCCGGCGCCAGCACCGTCGAGGCGACCGACCGGCACTGGGAATGCTGGCCCGGGACGGACGGTTGGGTGTGCAGCGACAGCGGCAGGCCGGCTTCGGCGCGGCCCCTGCCGCCGCCGGATACCGGACCCGACCGCGGCAATACCCTGGCGCCACCGCCCGAACCGCAGACCCCGGTGACGATCGCCATCGACAGGCCGCCCGCCCGTGAGCCGCGCGAACGGGCCGCCGCAGCGGACAACGATCCCGGGCAGCCGTTCGCGGGCGTGCCGGACGATTTCCTCATCGCGCAGCTGACCGCGGCACGCGATCCGGCCACGATCGACGCCCTGCGCCGCCGCTACCGCGCGCAGGCGGACCGACTGCACGTGATGCCCGATCCCGGCTCGGGCCTGCAACTGCTGCTGTTCGGCCCGTTTCCCGACCGCGCCGCGGCACAGGCGGCACTGGACCGGCTGGCGCCGGCACCGACCGAGGAACCCTGGCTGAGACGCGTGGGCTCGCTGCGCGCGGAGTCGCCTTGAAGTCGCGCTCAGAGGGTCGCGCGGGCGGCGGCCGGCTCGCCCGCGAGTTCGACGCGGTTGCGTCCGTTCTGCTTGGCGCGGTACAGCGCGCCGTCCGCGTCCTGGATCAGGGCGCTGCCCGAGTATTCGCTGACGGTCGTGTCGGACACGCCGAAGCTGGCGGTCATGTGCACACCGCGCACCGTCAGGCTTTCTGCCGCCTGCCGCAGACGTTCGGCGAACTGACTGGCCTGCGCGAGGTCGATCTCCGGGAGGACCACGGCGAATTCCTCACCGCCAATCCGAGCCACCGTATCGACCTCACGGGATTCCTCCTGGAGCATGCGGGCGAAGTCGCGGATGACCCGATCGCCGAAAGGATGCCCGTGCTCATCGTTGATGCGCTTGAAGTGATCGATGTCCGTCATCACCAGGGACAGGGAACGGCCGTAGCGGCTGGCGCGCGCCAGCGCCTGGGTCAGTTCCTCGTCGAACGCCCGCCGGTTCATCAGGCCGGTCATGGTGTCGGTACGGGCCTGGCGCTGCATCTCGTCGATCGCATCGAGCGCGAAACTCTGGAACAGGAACAGGCCGAGACCGGCGAACACCATCGGCATCGCGGCGACGTAGTAGATGATGATCCGCTCGCTGCTTTGGCCCGTCAGCGCCATCCCCATCGCCGCGAGCATGACGCCGACCACCAGCATGAACCAGACCATCAGCAGCAGGTCGCCCATGTTGCGTGGCGAAGTCTTGTTGAGGATCTGCCAGGCGCTGAACGCGAGACCGCCGAGAATCGACAGCCCGGCCGCCACCAGGCGCACGGCCGGGTTCGGTGCAACGAAGCCGAACACCAGGTTCGGCAACAGCCAGATTGCGCCCAGCGCGACCAGCAGCCGGTAGCGCACCGGGTGGCCGGCCCGCAGCGAGATTCCGCCCCACAAGAACAGGCCGCCGGTGCACCAGAACGCGTTCTGTACGAAGATCAGCGTCATCGCCGGATTCGGGTCGTTCAGGCGCAGCACGTTGCAGGCCCAACCGCAGGCCATCAGGGTAAAGGCGACGCCGAACGCCACCGAGGCGCGTGGCCGGGTCTCGCGGGCGGCGATCGGCAGGGAACCGACCGCCATCAGCAGGCAGATCGACACGGTCACGTAGGTGATCGAATCGGCGGGTATCGTCAGCATCCGCTGTCACTCGTGAGGTGTCCGGGTCATCGCAGGGTCCGCCGCGCGCGGAACCGCGGCGCCCGGGCGCTAGCATAGCCGATTTGCTGCGCCGCCTCATGACGCCGCGTCGAGCCGCCCTGCGCCTGCTGCCGCGTGCGCCGCTCGCGATTCTGGGCTGCGCCCTGCTTGCTGCCGCAGCGGCTGCACCGGCGGCACAGCTCGACCCGGCCGTGACCGGCATCAACGGCGAGCTGCGCCGCAATTTCCTCGCCCACCTCGGCGAAGTCGACGCGGCCCTCGCCGAACGGCCCGAGAGACTGCAACGGCGCCTCGAGGAAGCCCTGCGCGACGGCCTGCAGCCGTTCGGCTATTACCGGGCGAGCCTGGACTACCAGCTCGACGGATCCCGGCTGCGGATCCAGGTCGACAGGGGTGACCCGGTGTTGATGGGCGAGCCGGACCTGCGCATCGACGGCGCCGCGGCCGAGCTGCCGGACGTGCGCGAGCTGCTCCGCTCGCCGCCGTTCGAGGTCGGAGAGCCGCTGCGCCATCCGCAGTACGACACGCTCAAGGCGCGCCTGCTCGAGGCGGCGACGAGCGACGGTTTTCTCGACGCCGAGTACCGCCGTTCGCAGCTGCTGGTGGACCTCGACGACGGCCGGGCGCGCGCCGAGCTCTGGCTCGACGGCGGACCCCGCTACCGCTTCGGCAAGGTGGACTTCGAGGGCGGCCGCGTCGATCGTGACGTGCTCGAGCGCATCAATCCGATCGGCGACGAGTACTATTCGCGCGACCGCATCACGCGCCTGACCCGCCAGCTCCAGGACACCAACTACTTTCGCGGCGTGCGCGTCGAGGAACGCCGCGGCGCCGATCGCCAGGTCGACCTCGACGTGCGGCTCGACGCAGCCGCCCGGCACCGCTACGACCTGGGCCTCGGCTTCAGCACCGACTCGAGCGTACGCGGACGCATCGCCTGGTTCACACCGGTCGTCAACGGGCGCGGCCACTCGCAGCGCACCGAGCTGTTCGTCTCCGAACCGCGCAGCCGCCTGGACTTCAGCTACCGCATCCCCGGCGAACACCCGCTGCAGGACGCCTTCGAGATCACCGCCGGCTACCAGACACGGGAAATCCAGGACAACCCGGTGGACTCCGGTACCGTAGGCGGCCACTGGACCACCCTGCGCGGCAACGGCTGGCAGTGGACCTGGGGCGCGTCGCTGCAGTACGAGGACTACGAGGTCAGCGCCAGTGACGAGGATCGCCTGGTGTACCTGACGCCGGAAGTGAACGGCACCCGGCTCGACCTGGGCACGGGCATCGATCCGCGCCGCGGTCTGCGCCTGAGCACGGCCGTCGAAGGCAGCCACGAAACGCTCGGCGCCGAGGCGGACTTCCTGCGCCTGCACGGCGGGGTGCGCTGGCTGCGCCCGATCGGCGAGGGCCGCACCACGGTGCTGCTGCGCGGTGAGGCCGGCGTGCTGCTGACCGACGACGTCGACGGAGTGCCGTTGTCCCGCCGCTTCTTCACCGGTGGCGACCAGAGCGTGCGTGGCTACGGTTTCGAATCGATCGGACCGCTCGACGCCAACGGCGAACCGAGCGGCGGCAAGTATCTGAACGTCGCCAGCGTCGAGTTCAGTCGACTGGTCCGGGAAAACTGGCGTGTTGCCGCCTTCGCCGACGCCGGGCGCGCGTTCACCGTGGACGCCGACAGCTGGCAGCGCAGCGTCGGCCTCGGCGTGCGGTACCTGACGCCGTTCGGCCAGATCCGCCTCGACCTGGGCATCCCGCTCAACGAGGAAGCACCGGACGATTTCCGCCTGCACCTGACCATCGGTCCGCCGCTGTGATCCACACCCTGTTCGGCCGGCGCAGCGCGATCGCCACGGCGCTGCTCGTGATGCTGGTGCTGCTGGTGTGGCTGCTGCTGTACACGCCGGTCGGCCTGAACGCCGCCGTCGCCCTGCTCTCGGGCCGCGTGCCGGGCCTGATCGTCGAGGGCCACGACGGCCGCCTGGTGGAGGGCCTGGACGTCGAGCGCCTGCTCTGGCAGGACGCGTCCACGCGCGTCGAGATCGCGCCGCTGCGCCTGCGCTGGGACCTGCGCTGCCTGTGGCGGCTGAACCTGTGCGTCGACGACGCGCGGGCCGGCACGGTAACCGTGAGCCTGGCGCCGGGCGACGGGGCCGCAGAACCGCGTGAGCGCGTCGCTCTGCCCGCCCTGGCAGCGCCGCTGGCCCTGCGCATCGATGCCCTGCGCATCGACCGGGTCAGGATCGGCGACGAGGAGCCGCTCGAGCTGCACGCCATCGACGCGGCACTGGCCTGGCGCAATGCCCGGTTGACGATCGACCGGTTCGGCATCCGCTACCAGAACTACCGGGCACGCCTGGGCGGGCGCGTCGACCTCGAGGGCGACTACCCGCTGGATCTGAGCGCCACGCTCGAGTCCGACGCCGGCGATCGCCTGGCGCTCGGCGCCGACGGCACGCTGGCGGTGCTGGACCTCGACGCGGCACTGAGCGGTCGCTATCGGGCCAGCGCCCAGCTAGAACTGGACGCGCTGGCGCCCGAGCTGCCCTTTGCCCTCGACGCGCGCATGGCCGGGCCGCTCGAACTGCCCGCGGGCGATGGACGCTTGATCCGTCTCGAGGCGGCGGAACTGGACGCGACCGGACAGCTCGAGACCTTCTCGGCGCAATTCGCCGTGGACCTGGACAGCCCCTGGCTGGCAGCGGGCCGCCTGCGCGCGTCGCTGGCCCGGAACGGTTCCCGCCTGCAGGTCGTCTCGGCCCGTCTTGCCACGTCGGCCGGGTCCCTCGACATGGACGGCGCCCTGACCCTCGCCGACGCGCGGCCCTGGACCCTCAGCCTGCGTCCGTCCGACCTGGCGCTGAGTGGACTCGAGTTGCCGCGGCCGATGCGCCTCGACGGACGGCTCGATCT
>CAZOUC010000069.1:0-9267 GCA_964582825.1 uncultured Enterobacteriaceae bacterium
GCGGCACCGAGCACCAGCGGCCAGGTGGTCGAATCCGGGTTCACCATCTCGAAGTGGCCGGACTCCGGCGCCTCGATCACCGTCAGCGGCGCGTCGAGTTCACGTGCCGCCGCCACGTAGCGGCGTCCGACCGGCGTCCAGGATTCATCGTGCCGGCCCAGCACCACGGTCTGCGGCACCGGCACCGGCAGGCGGTCGATCGCCGAGCCCTGCGCGTAGCGCTCCGGTACCGATTGCGGACTGCCGCCCATCAGCTGGTCGATGACGTGGCCGCATACCTGCTTGTCGTGCAGGTAGGCGAGGTCGGCGGCGGGCGCCAGCGCGAGCACGCCCTGGACCGGCACGGACGCGTCACCGAGGAAGGCGGGCGGCCGGTTGGCGTACCACAGCGCGAAGTGCGCGCCGGCCGAGTGTCCGGCCACGAGTACGCTATCGAGGTCCAGGGCGTGGTCGGCGGCCAGGGCCCGCAGGTGATCGCCGGCGCGAGCGATGTCCTCGAAGCTGCCCGGCCAGCCGCCGCCGGGATCGCCGACCCGGCGGTACTCGACGTTCCAGGTCGCGAAGCCCGCCGCGGTGAGGGCCTGCGCCAGGTAGCGGAAGTAGCCGAGATCGTAGGCCGACAGCCAGCAGCCGCCGTGAATCAGCACCATCACCGGGTGCGGGCCGTCGCCGTCGGGCAGGCGCAGCTCGCCGTACTGCAACGGGTCCTGGCCGTACGCGATGCGGTGGTCCGGCTCCGGCGACGGAAAGTCCGCGAGGTCCGCGGCGCTCATGATGTCGGGCGGCGCGGCGGCGAGCGACAGCGGCCACAGCAGGCTCAGGACCAGCAGTAGGGCAGGCATCGGGCGTCCTCCCGGGAACAGGCACGTGTCAGTCTACCGTCTGCGGGCGCGATCGACGCGCCCGATGCCGTAAACTGGGGCCATTCACGAGCAACCCGGCACAGATGCGATGAACCAGCCCAGCCGACCGATGAGCGCCGACCCGCTGGCGTCGACGCACGAGGTGTTCAACCAGTCCGAGGCCCTGGTCGACTACAACGCCTATCGCGGCGATACCGCGTTGCGCGAGGCGGTGCGCCGCCACGGCGCCGGTTGGGCCGAGGAGGCCATCGACGCGCACGGGGCCCGTACCGGCAGCGCCGAGGTCATCGAGTGGGGCTTCCTGGCCAACGAGTACAAGCCGCAGTTCTTCTCGCACGACCGCCAGGGTCACCGGGTCGACTTCGTACGCTACCACGAGGCCTACCACGGCCTGATGCGGCTCGGTCTCGAGGCCGGTCTGCACGCCGGCCCCTGGCGCGAACCGCGCCCCGGCGCCCAGGTCGCCCGGGCGGCGAGCTACTACCTGCAGGCGCAGGTCGAGTCCGGGCACGGCTGCCCGCTGACGATGACCTTCGCGTCGATTCCGACGCTCAGGCTGACGCCATCGATCGCCGATGAATGGGTGCCGAAGGTCCTGGCGCTCGGTTACGACCCGCGCAACGTGCCCCACATGGACAAGCAGACGCTGACCATCGGCATGGGCATGACCGAGAAGCAGGGCGGCTCCGACGTGCGGGCGAATACGACACGGGCGCGGGCCCTGGGCCCTGCCGGTCCGGGTGAAGCGTACGAGTTGATCGGCCACAAGTGGTTCACGTCGGCGCCGATGTGCGACGCCTTCCTGGTGCTGGCGCAGACCGAGGTGGGCCTGAGCTGCTTCCTGGTGCCGCGCTGGCGGCCCGACGGCAGCAAGAACCCGATCCAGGTGCAGCGCCTGAAGAACAAGATGGGCAACGTCGCCAACGCCTCCTCGGAGATCGAGCTGCGCGGTGCGCTGGGCTGGATGGTCGGCGAAGAGGGGCGCGGCGTGCCGGCAATCATCGAGATGGTGGCGATGACGCGCTTCGACTGCATGATCGGCTCCAGCGCGGCGCAGCGCCAGGCGGTGGCGCAGGCGGTCAACCACGCCCGCGGTCGCGCGGCCTTCGGCCGGACCCTGATCGACCAGCCGCTGATGCGCAATGTGCTCGCCGACCTGCAGCTCGAGGTCGAGGGCTCCGTGGCGCTGACGATGCGCATGGCCGAGGCGCTGGACCGCAGCGCCGGCGGAGAAGACGCCGAGCACGATCGCCTGCTGCTGCGGCTCGGCCTGCCGACCGGCAAGTACTGGATCTGCAAGCGCACCCCGCACCTCGTGTACGAGGCGATGGAGTGTCTGGGCGGTAACGCGGTGACCGAGGATTTCATCATGGCGCGCCTGTACCGGGACGCGCCGATCAACGCAATCTGGGAAGGTTCCGGCAACGTACAGGCTCTTGATGTGCTGCGTGCGATGCACAAGAGTCCGGGTGTCCTCGACGCCTGGTTCGCTGAACTGGCGACCACCCGCGGTGCCGATGCCCGACTGGACCGGGCCGTCGCCGACCTGCAGCAGACACTGCGGGACCCGGAGGACGCCGAGTACCGCGCCCGCGCCCTGGTCGACGCGCTGGCCCTGACGATGCAGGCGAGCCTGCTGCTGCGCAGCGGCAACGACGGCGTTGCCGACGCCTTCATCGCTTCGCGCCTCGACGCCGGAGCCGCGAACAGCTACGGCGCCCTGCCGCGTGGCGCGGATGTCGCGGGGCTGATCCGCCGGGCCGACCCGCTGGAGGACTGAAACCGGCCGTGAACATGCGCAAGATCCTGAAAATCCTGCACACCCTGGGTGCCGTCGGCACGATGGGCGCGCTGGCGACGATGGTCATCCTGTTCGCGATGATCCCCGATCCGTCCGAGGTGCTGGTGCACGCCTGGCTGCGCGTGGCGGTGGGCCGGGTGGCCGAGTGGCTGCTGCTGCCTTCCGTCGCCGTGGTACTGGTCAGCGGCCTGCTGGCGATGGGCGCCAACGACCGCTTCCACGGCGCCGGCTGGGTCTGGGCCAAGCTGCTCTCCGGCATCATCATGTTCGAGGGCACGCTGGTCGCCGTGCTCTCGCCGGCGCGGCGGGCGGCCGATACGGCGGCCGCGGTACTGGCGGGCGAGGCCGATGCAGCCGCCCTGCAGGCCATCGTGACCGCCGAGTGGGCCTCGGCGCTCGTCATCCTCGGCGTGTCGACCTTCAATGTCGTATTCGGCGTCTGGAGGCCCCGGTTCTCTAAACCGGAGCCCGCCGCTGAGGCTTCGTGATCCCTGTGAATAATAGCATCCGGGTCCCCGCTGGCGTGCCGATTGATCTCGCGCAAGGCAATGCCGCGCTCCGCGCGCAGATTACGATTTCGTAACAAATCCGTCACCAGCGCGGCGTAGCTTTCGCGCCAGAAGCTTGGGTCTCAGCACTGTTTTCCTGTGCGGCCTGAGCGACGACACCCGTTCGACCGTCCTGTTTTTTGCCAGGAGCAAGCCATGACCTCTCGCGTCCCATCACTTGTCCGACCCCTATGCCTGGCAATCGTCGCCGCCACCGCCGCGTCGTCCGCCGTCGCCGGCGACCTGATCGGCCGCGTCTCCGACACGCGAGGCGAAACCGGCATCAGCGGCGCCGCCGTCGAGCTGCCCGGCCTCAACCGGCGTACCACGACCGACTCGAGCGGCACCTTCCGGGTCGGCGATCTGCCCGCCGGGGAGCACCAGGTGATCCTGCGCTACCCCGGCGCCGAGACCTATATTGGCAAGGTAGAGGTAGCAACCGAAGGCACGGTGCGCTTCGAGGCACGCCTGCAGCCGGCGGTCGGCTACACCGAGGAGATGCTGATCATCGGCCAGCGCGCGGCCCAGGCCAGCGCCCTGTCGCAGCAGCGCCAGGCCGATACCATCTCCAGCTTCCTGACGCGTGACGCGATCGGCCAGTTTCCGGACCAGAACGTGACCGAGGCGGTGCGTCGCCTCAGCGGTGTGTCGGTGCAGAACGACCAGGGCGAGGGCCGCTTCATCGTGCTGCGCGGCCTCGACCCGAACCTGAACTCGGCCTCCGTGAACGGCGTGCGCATCATGGCACCGGAAAGCGATATCCGCGCGGTGGCGCTCGACGTCGTGCCGGCCGAACTGGTCGAGTCGATCGAACTGCAGAAATCGCTGATTCCGGAGATGGATGCCGACGCCATCGGCGGCGCGATCGACATCCGCACCACCAGCGCTCTGGACCGCAAGGGCCCGTTCCTGTCGGTGACCGGCAGCGGCTCGTACAATGACCTGGTCGAAGAGTGGTCGCCGAAGTTCGGCGTCGACGCGTCGACCGTGATCAACGACCGCATCGGCATTTCCGTCGGCCTGTCCTACTTCGAACGCTCGCTGGGTTCGGACAACATGGAGTCGGACGACTGGACCGACGAGGACGGCATCGTCTATGCCGAATCGCTCGAATTCCGCGAGTACATCATCGACCGCACCCGCATCGGCGCGACCCTCGGTCTCGACTTCGTCGTCAACGACACCACCACCCTGTACGCGCGCGGCGTGTACAGCGAGTTCGAGGATTACGAGTTCCGCTACAGCACCGAGCTGGACTTCGGTGACGCCGCCCCGGTGAGCGGTGGCGCCGATTCGGCGACTTTCAACCTGAGCGGCGACGAAGAACTGGAAGTCGTCCGTGCGATCAAGGATCGCAAGGAAACCCAGACCATCGAGTCCTACCAGTTCGGCGGCGAGACTTTTGTCAATCGCTGGAGCTTCGAGTACCAGGCGGCCTACACACACGCCGAGGAATACGAGCCCTTCAACCCGGACACCACCGATTTTGCCCGCACCTATGAAGCGGGCGAGCTGGCGCTGACGCAGCGGGCCACGGCCTCGGACATCATCCGTCTCGACATCGCCTCCGGCAGCCTCGCCGCGTTCACCGATGCCAGCAGCTACGAATTCGACCAGGTCGAGATCGTCAACGGCAAGGCCGAAGACGACGAGTACAGCGTGCGCCTCGACGTCGGCCGCGAGATGGACGCCGGAACCGGCGTCCTCGAACTGAAGACCGGCTTCCGCGGCCGCTGGCGCGAGAAGAACGACGATCTGAATCTCGGCATCTACGACGGCTTCGAGGGCAGCGGCGACTTCCTGCTGTCGCAGGTCGTCGGTGGGGTCGACTACCCGCTCAACCCGATCGAGCCGGTGGCGCTGCCCGGACCGACGCGCGACCTGCTCGGCAACCTGTCGAATTTCGAGCTCAATGAAGCGGAGACGCTGTTCGAGAACGAAGCCGCCAGCTACGAGGTCGAGGAAACCATTCTCGCCGGCTACCTGCAGGCCCGCTACGAGAACGGTCCGCTGCGCATCATCGGTGGTCTCCGCGTCGAAGCGACCGACAATGAGGTGCTCGGCAACCGCGTGGAACTGGTCGAGGAGGGCGCGACCGTCAACGGCGAGGTGCTCGGTGACGACACCACCTTCGTGACGCCGGTGCGCTTCACCAAGAGCGACACCCAGTACCTGCCCAGCATCAACCTGCGCTACGAAGCCTCGGAGGACCTGATACTGCGCGCGGCGGCCTACGCCAGCATGTTCCGGCCGAACATGAAAGACCTGGCGCCGCGCTTCATCGTCGAACAGGACGACGGCGACGAGCGCGAAGGTGAGTTCGGCAACCCGGATCTGGAGCCGTTCACGGCGCAGAACTTCGACGCCGGCGTGGAATGGTATTTCGCCGAAAACGCCGTGCTGCAGGCCGGGGTGTTCTACAAGTCGATCGACGATTTCATCTTCCGTTCGATCCTCGAGGACGTCGACTTCAACGGCGTTTTCGTCAACGAGGGCGTGATCCCGCTGAACGGCGACACCGCCGACGTCACCGGCTTCGAGCTGAACTACCAGAACGCCCTGGTCGGTCTGCCGGCGCCGTTCGACGGCCTGATCGTCGGCGCCAACTACACCTACGTCGACACCGAGGCCGACATCGGCGATCGCACGACCACGCTGCCGGGCACCTCGGAGAACGTCGCCAACCTGGTGCTGGGCTACGAGAAGGGCCCGATCAGCGTGCGCCTGGCCTGGGTCTACCGGGACGAGTACATCGACGAGCTGTCCAGCGACGGCGAGTCCGACCGCTTCGTCAAGGAGCACGATCAGTTCGACCTGACCGCGCGCTACGACGTCTCGGACTCGTTCCAGCTGTTCCTCGAGGCGATCAACCTGACCGACGAACCGTACGTCGTGGTGGCCCGCACGCCGGATTACGGCGACCGCCTGCTGCAGTACGAGGAATACTCGTTCACGGTCAACCTGGGCATCAAGGCCACGTTCTGATGCGTGGCCCGGCTGTCGTCGGGGCGCTCGGCGCCCTGGCGCTCGCCTGGTCCCTGCAGCCCGTCGCCGAGCCCGGAGACCGGTTGCTGCGGCTCGAGGGCGACGCGCTGGTGCTGACCGGGCGCAGCGGCGTGATCGATTCGCTGCCGGTCGACGGCGAGGTCGAAGCCATCGACGCCGACGGCGGGGTCGTCCTGCTGCGCATCGACGGCGAGGACGGCGTGCTGCGCCTGGTGACGGTCGGCCGCGACGGTCTCGCCGAAAGCCGCCTGGCGGTCGACATCGACGTCGAAGGCCTGTGCCTGGCACGCATTGATGCCGGCAGCTACGACCTGTTCCTGCTCGACGGCGAGGGCGGCCTGTTTCACACCTGGTTGACGCCCGGTGACGAGCCGTGCCTGCAGCCGGTGCGGCGCCTGGCAGTCAATCCCGACAGCGCGATCTGCGACGTCAGCACCGGACGGGTGCTGGTCCTGAACGAACCGATGGGCATCGTGTCCTACGCGCGCGATCCGGAAACCGACCCGGTGATGGCGCCGGAATACCTGCCGGCGCCGCCGGGCACGCCGCGCGCCGACCTGGTCGCCTTCCGCTGGCAGCCCGCGGGGCTCGACGTGCAGGACGACGAGGGGCGCGCCTGGCGCGTGCCGCGGGACGGCGACGCCCGCGCGTTGCCGGACACCGACTGGCGCAGCTGGGACCCCGACCTCGCCACGCCGCTCGCCGATGATCTTCCGGTCGTCGTCGCGGCCGGCGAGACCGCGCCGGTGCTCGATGCCTTCGACGCCGCCGACGATCCGGCGGTCATTACCGGGTCGAACGGCAGCAGCTGGATCGTCGGCACCAACAAGCGCCGTGGCCTGATCGCTTACGACCTCGACGGGAAGGAGCGCCACCGCGTCGACCGCGGTCGCCTCAACAACGTCGACGCCCTGCCGCTCGGCGGCAACCGCTTTCTGCTCGCGGCGAGCAACCGGACGACGTTCACGCTCGACCTGTTCGTGGCCGACCTGGCTGCCGACGAGTTCCGCTTCGTCAACGCCATCCCGGTGGTGCTCGACGACCCGTACGGCCTGTGCATGGGCGAATTGCCCGGCGGCGCCCGGCACGTGTTCATCGGCGGCACCGACGGCACCGTGCTGCAGTGGCGCATCAACGACGACTTCGGCGGCGAGCTGGTGGCCACGCATCGCTTCGACTCGCAGACCGAAGGCTGCGTCTACGACGAGCAGCGCAACCGCGTGTTCATCGGCGAGGAAGCGGCCGGCATCTGGGCCGTCGACCTGGCCTCTGGCGAAATGAGCCCGTTCGCCGGCGTCGACGACGGCCTGCTGGTTCCGGACGTCGAGGGCCTCGACATCTGCCGGCGCGATTCGGGCCGCTGGCTGGTGGCGTCGAGCCAGGGCGACGACCGCTACGTGGTCTACGACCTGGCCGGAGACCGCCCGCCCCTCAAGTTCGCCATCGGCCCCGACCGTGCCGCCGGCATCGACGGCGCCTCGGAGACGGACGGCCTGGCCTGCAGCGCCGGCCCCGTCAGCGGATACCCGAGCGGCATCCTGGTGGTCCAGGACGGTCGCAACCGCGCGCCTGACGAGAACCAGAACTTCACCGTGGTCGACTGGCGTGACGTCGACGCCCTGCTGCACGGCAAGCCCTGACGCATCCCCCTAGAAGAGGTCCACCGAACTGGCGAGGACCTGTTCCTCGATCTCTCCAAGGGCCACGAGCTGGTGGTAGTCGCAGCAGCGGTTGCGGCCGCTGTCCTTGGCGTAATACAGAGCCTGGTCGGCGCGTTCGATCACCGCCTGCGGGTAGTCGCTCGGGCCGAGCCGGGCATAGCCGACGCTGACCGTCACGCGGCCGACCTGCGGAAAGTCCTTCGCTTCCACCGCGCGGCGCAGGCGGTCGACGACTTTCGCCACGGCGTCGTCCGGCAGCGGTTCCAGCACCAGCACGAACTCCTCGCCGCCGAAGCGGAACAACAGGTCCGAGGTCCGGTAACAGTCGCGCATGATCCGCGACAACAGCAGCAGGACCTCGTCGCCGATCACGTGGCCGTAGGTGTCGTTGACGCGCTTGAAGTGGTCGATGTCGACGACGGCGAGCCAGGAATCGCAGGGCCGTTCGCCGCGGCGCTGGTTTTCCGCCGCAGCGCTGTACTGCTGTTGCAGGAGGCGCTGCTGCCGCAGCAGGCGGTCCAGCTTCATGTCGAATGTGCGCCGGTTGAGCAGCCCGGTGAGCTTGTCGCGTTCGCTGTCTCGCAGCACCGTCAGGAAGTTGCCGAATATCCGCACCACGGCGACGACGACGTCATCGTACCCTTCGTCCGCATCCAGGCCGCCGACTCGCAGGGCACCGACGACCCGGCCGTCGGCGCGGATCGGCGCCACCAGGGTGCGGGGGTCGGCGGCGCTGCGCCGGGCCGCATGGCTGGCGTCGAAGGAGACGCCGGCGAAGGCTTCCTGGCGGGGCAGCCACCTGGGCACCTGCACGGGCGGTGGCGGAATCTCCGTGGACTCCAGAGCATCGGTCCGTGCCACCTCCTCGACCCGATCCGGATCGCCGTCCGGATCCACGCGGTACAGGGCGACTTCGCTGCACGGCAGCAATTGCGCCATCGACACCGCCAGGCTCCATTCCATCGACTCGACGTCCCGCTCGCGGGTGACCGCGGCGATCGCCGGGGAGGAGTGGTAGTCGCGCCGCTGGCTGACGAACAGGGTGTCGTGGGCGTCGGCACAGCCGTGCAGGTAGACGAAGTTGGCAGGATCGATGCCGAGTTCCTTGGCGTGGGCGACGGATGTCACCAGGACGGCGGCGGCCTGATCGATATAGACCATCGAGTTCAAGTACTTCGGATAGGGGAACCCGACCCAGCGGTTGGCGTCCGACGGCGTCACGATCTCCTCCGCCGAGCGGCGCACCTGGAACATGGCGAGCGGATTGTCGGCGGCGACATCGGTGAACCGCGCCATCAGCCGGCCGACCTCCGCCATGTGCTGGTCGAGGGTGCGGCCGCGATGGCGCGCCAGTTCAAGCTCGAACATCGGGTAGACGTGCACCGGCC
>CAZOUC010000070.1:0-241 GCA_964582825.1 uncultured Enterobacteriaceae bacterium
GCCTGTCTCTGCAATGCGTGACCCGCCGAGCGCGCGGGAAGCCGACGCCGGGCGATACGCGGCGGCTGTCGACGCGCTCGAAGCCGCCGCCGCCACGGCACGCGACAGCAGCCTGCGGCTCGAAGAGAGTTTCGCCCTGCTCGCCGCTGCCGATGCGGCGCAGCGCTGGAACAAGCCGGCACTGGCCGCTGACTTTCAACGAGAGGCGCGCGGGGCCCTGTCACGCTGGGGCGCGGACGCC
>CAZOUC010000070.1:251-6643 GCA_964582825.1 uncultured Enterobacteriaceae bacterium
CGCGCCGAGCTGGTGCGCATGGGGATCGTGGAGGCGCTGAGTGATGACTAAGTGTCCGTGGAATGCGCGCGTCGAGCGGTGGGTCGACGGGGAATGCGGGGCCCCGGACGCCGTGGCCGCGCATGTGGGCCGCGACAGGCGTGACGAAGGCGCGGCAGAGTCGATCGACACGAGCCTGGACTTCCAGTCCCTGCTCAAGCTGTCCGCGCTGTTCGACAGCGAGCTGCCGCTGGACGAGCTGCCCGCCCGCGTGCTGTCGCTGGTGCTCGAGAACGCCGGGGCGAGCTTCGGCGCGCTGGTCTACCGTCACGGCAGGCGCTGGCTCGTCCGACAGCGCAGCGCCGACAACGGCGACGGCGACATCGCCCAGGCACTCGACGACTGCCGGGACTTGCCCCTTTCGGTGATCAACCGGGTACTGAACACGCGGGACATGGTACGCATCGATGGCCGTGACCCGACGCAAGCCGTGAACGGTGACCCGGCGCTGCAGGAACGCCAGGTACGCAGCATGCTGTGCCTCCCGCTGGTCTACGGCAAACAGTTGACCGGCGCCCTGTACCTGGAGAACCGGCTGCTCCGCGGAGCGTTCCCGCCGCAACGCATCGACGCGCTGTCCGTCCTCTGCGCGCAGGCGGCCATTTCGCTCGAGAACGCCCTGCTGTTTTCCGAACTCGGCGAGAACCGGGCGCGCCTGCAGGCGATCGTCGACAACAACATCGACATCATCTGCCTCGTCGACCGTGAGCTGAACTTCGCGTTCACCAGCCCGTCGGTCTCCGAGGTGCTCGGCTACGGCAGCGACGAGCTGGTCGGCACCCCGGTCGTCGAGCCGATTCACGAGCAGGACCTGGCCGCGGCGCGCGCCTACCTCGAACGCATGCTGGCCGAACCCGGGCACGAGGAGACGATCCAGGTCCGCTTCCGCCACGCCGACGGCGGCTGGCGCTACATCGAAGCGGCCGGTCGCAGCCTGTTCGAGGTACCCGGCGTCGAGGCCCTGGTCATCAACACGCGCGACGTGTCCGAGCGTCGCCGCGCCGAGAATGCGCTGCGCCGCCTCAACGACGAACTCGAAGCCCGCGTCGAGCAGCGCACGGAAGCCCTGCAGCGGCTCAACCAGGAGTTGCAGAGCTTCTCGTACTCGGTGTCGCACGACCTGCGGGCGCCATTGCGGCACGTCGCCGGCTTCGCCACCGCGCTCGAAGAGGAGTACGGTGCCGGACTCGACGACACGGCCCGAGCCTACCTCGGACGCATGCAGTCCGGCGTGGTCCGCATGGGTCAGCTAATCGACGACATGCTGATCCTGTCGCAGGTATCGACTGGAGAACTGCGCTGCGAACCCGTCGACCTCGGCGCCCTGGCCGGAGACGTTTTCGAACAGCTGCGCGAGTCGGAGCCGCTGCGCCCTGTCGAAACCCGCATCGAGCCGGGGCTGACGGCGCTCGGCGATCCGAGCCTGTTGCGCGTCGTGCTGGAAAACCTGCTCGGCAACGCCTGGAAGTACACGAGCAGGCGGCAGCCGGCGACGATCGAGTTCGGTCGGCAACGGCAGGACGGCAGGGACGTCTTCTACGTGCGCGACAACGGCGCCGGATTCGACATGGGCAGCTACGAGCGCCTGTTCGGTCCGTTCCAGCGACTGCACAGTCCGAGCGAGTTCCCCGGCACCGGTATCGGCCTGGCGACGGTGCAGCGCGCGATACACCGCCATCACGGTTCGGTGTGGGCCGACAGCGTACTGGACGAAGGCGCCACCTTTTACTTTACACTCGGCGAGATACCGCCATCGTCGACGACGCAGGGAGCGCCATGAACGACGACGCCTACCAGCCGCCCGAGGTGTGGACCTGGGACAAAGCCAGCGGCGGGAAGTTCGCCGGCATCAACCGACCGGTGGCCGGGGCCACGCACGAGCGTGAGCTCCCGGTCGGCGAGCACCCGCTGCAGCTGTACTCGCTGGCGACCCCGAACGGCGTGAAGGTCACGGTGATGCTGGAAGAACTGCTCGCGCTCGGTCACGACGGGGCAGAGTACAACGCGCACCTGATCGACATCGGCGAGGGCGACCAGTTCTCGACCGGCTTCGTTGCCGTCAACCCGAATTCCAAGATCCCCGCCCTGCTGGACCGCAGCACCGAACCCGCCACCCGGGTGTTCGAGTCCGGCGCGATCCTCGTCTACCTGGCCGAGAAATTCGACGCTCTGCTGCCGCGGACCGGCTCGCCGCGGTCCGAGTGTCTGTCCTGGCTGTTCTGGCAGATGGGCAGCGCTCCGTATCTCGGCGGCGGTTTCGGACACTTCTACGCCTACGCGCCGCAACACTGGGAGTACCCGATCAACCGTTTCGCGATGGAGGTCAAGCGGCAGCTCGACGTGCTGGACAGGAATCTGGCCGAACGGCCCTACCTGGCAGGCGACGATTACACGATCGCCGATATCGCCGTCTGGCCCTGGTACGGTCAGCTGGTCACGGGCCGGCTTTACGACGCCCAGACCTTTCTCGACGTCAGCAGCTATCGTCACGTGACGCGCTGGTCGCAAGCCATCATGGCACGCCCCGCGGTGGAGCGCGGCCGGCGCGTCAATCGCGCCTGGGGACCCGAAGACACGCAGGTCCGGGAGCGCCACTCGGCGCGGGACCTCGACTGATTCACCGAACCTTAACAATCACCGCCTAGGCTAGCGCGCTTTCACCACCGGGGAGTCCGCCGTCATGCTGTCCCGCCGTCGTTTCCTCCAGCTCGGATCCCGGCTCAGCGCCGGTATCGTCCTGTCCACGGCCGCCACCGGCTGTGCCCTGCGCGCCCGCGCGCCGGCCCTGGGTGCCGCCGGTTTTCCCCAGGGGGTGGCCAGTGGCGACCCCCTGCCGGACGGCATCATGCTGTGGACGCGCGCGCTGCCGGCAGGCGGCACGCGGGCGACCGTGGCCTGGGAACTGGCCTCGGACCCGATGTTTCGCGACATCCTGCGCGATGGCAGCGCCACCGCGACGTCCGACACCGACTACACGGTCAAGATCGACCTGCGCGACCTGGTCCCGGGGACCGACTACTACTACCGCTTCCGCTCCGCGAACGCTGCCAGTGCGACGGGGCGCGCGCGCACCCTGCCCGTCGGCCCGGTCGACTCGGTACGGCTCGCCGCGTTTTCCTGCTCGAACTACCCGGCCGGCTATTTCCACCCGTACCGCGAAGCGAGCCGGGCGCCGGGCCTCGACGCCTGGCTGCACCTGGGCGACTACATCTACGAGTACGGCGCCGGCGGTTACGCCAGCGAGGACGCCGCGCGCCTCGGCCGGGCGCTGCCGGCCGACAACGACGGCGAACTGTTCACGCTCGACGACTACCGGCGCCGCTACGCCCTCTACCGCAGTGACGAGGACCTGCAGGCGATGCACGCGGCGGCGCCGTGCATCGCCGTCTGGGACGACCACGAACTGGCGAACAACGCCTGGCGCGACGGGGCGCAGAACCACCAGGAGGGTGAAGGCGACTTCATCGCGCGCCGCCTGGCCGCGATGCAGGCCTACTACGAGTGGCTGCCGATCCGCCCACCGGCCGGCGAGACGGACCTGCGCATCTACCGCGGCTTCGACTTCGGCGAGCTGCTGTCCCTGCACATGCTCGATACGCGGCTGATCGCGCGCGACCGGCAGCTGGACTATGGCGAATTCGTCGACCCGAACAGCGGCCGGATGGATATGGAGCGGCTGCGCCGCGAACTCGGCTCATTGGATCGGCGCCTGCTCGGAGAGGAGCAGCTGGCGTGGCTTGCCGGACGGATGGCCGCGTCACCGGCACGCTGGCAACTGCTCGGGCAGCAGGTGCTGATGGGGCGCATGCACTTCCCCGCCGAACTGCTCGCCCGGCGCGGCGAGCCCGGCTCCACGGAGCGACTGGCCGAACTCGTGGCGCTCAAGCAGCGCGCACTGGCGCGCGAGCCGCTCAGCGAACGGGATCGTCAGCGCCTCGCCACCGTGGCGCCCTACAACCTCGACGCCTGGGACGGGTATCCTGCCGAACGCGAACGCCTCTACGGCCTGGCCCGGCGGTTGGACAAGCGGCTCGTCTCGGTGGCCGGCGACACGCACAATGCCTGGTTCAATCGGCTCAGCGACCGCCACGGGCAGGACGTCGGCGTCGAACTGGCCACCGCCAGCGTGTCTTCTCCGGGCATGGAACGTTACCTCGACATGACCGCCGAGCAGGCCCGCGAGCTGGCACAGGCGCTGCCGGTGCTGGTGGACGACCTGCAGTACTGTAACCTGCACCAACGCGGCTTCCTGCTGATGACCGCCTATCCCGAACGACTCGAGGCCGAGTGGCGCTTCATCGACACGGTCAAGTCACCCCGGTACCAGGTGGCCGGCGTTCATCGCGAAGTGTTCCCGGCGGCCGGCCGGGCCTGATCGACCGCGCAGTCAGGAACGCCCGGCCCGACCCGATTCGGCCTGGACGTCCTCGTCCCAGCGCTCCGCATCACCGGCGCCGCGCTGCAGTCGGGCAAGGCCCGGGTACTCGCGGCTGAACACCTCGCGCATCGCGGCGAGCGGTACGTCGGCGTACTCGCCGCGCTCGTTCACGTACTCCATGTGCCGCTTGCCGTGCCGGTCGAAGGGGTGGTACAGACTGTCCTCGCTGCCGTCGAACTCCAGCGGCAGAAGATCGAAGCGCTCGCACAGGCTGCGGTTGAACGCCGGCGTCGCCTTCACCCAGCGCCCGTCGATCCGCAGCGAGCAGTAACCGTGAAAGTAGAACACGTCGGTCTGCATGGCCTCGCGCATGCGTTGCGTCGACAGGTGATTGACGACGTCGGCGAAACCGAGCCGCGCCGGGATGCCCACGGCCCGGCACAGCGCCGCGAGCAGCACCGCCTTGGGCACGCACCAGCCTTGACCGGCCGCCAGTGTGGTGCTGGCGCGCAACCCCTCGACGCTGAGATTCACCGCGTACGGGTTGTAGCGCACCGTGTCGCGGACGTGATAGTACAACCGTACCGCGGCAGCGCGCTGTGACGCGGCGGAATCCACCAGCCGCGCGGCCAGCCCGGCGATCGCCGGCGCGTCGCTGTCGATACAGGCGCCCGGTCCCAGAAATTCGTCGTCAGTCGACAGTGTATCAGCCCGCACAGGGGCCGGGTTCGATCTGTACCGTGGCGTGCGAAATGCCGAAGCGCTGCTCCAGCAGCGCCTTCACCGCGGCGAGCGTGCGGCGATAGTCGCACGGTTCGGCGACGCTGACGTGCATCGTCAGCAGGGTGTTCTCCGGCGCCAGGGACCACAGGTGAATGTGGTGTACGTCGACCACCTCCGGCACGGCGTCGTGTATCGCGGCGGCGATCTCCTCGGCATCCTGGTCCAGCGGCGCGCCCTCGAGCAGGATATGGCCGGACTGCAGGATCAGGCGCCAGGCGCTGCGCAGGACCAGCAGGGCCACCAGCACCGACAGCAGGGGATCGATCGGCATCCAGCCGGTGAGCAGGATAACGGCCGCGGCGACGATCGCAGCGACCGAACCGAGCAGGTCGCCAAGCACGTGCAGCAGCGCAGCTCGCACGTTGATGTTGTCATGCGCGCCACCGTGCAGCAGCGCAAAGGCCAGCAGATTGACCACCAGACCGAGCGCGGCGACCAGCAGCATCCAGCCGCCGAGCACCGGCACCGGCTCGAGCAGGCGTGAAGCGGCCTCGACGAGAATCCAGATCACGAGCGCTACGAAGCCAAGCGCGTTGACGAACGCCGCGAGCACCTGCAGGCGCTGGTAGCCGTAGCTGTGCAGGCGGCTGGCGGGCCGCGCCGACAGGCGTGCCGCCAGCCAGGCCAGCAGCAGGGCCACGGTGTCGGTCAGCATGTGCCCGGCGTCGGCGATCAGCGCCAGGGAACCGGTCAGCAGGCCGGCGACGAATTCGACCACCATGAAGCTGCCGGTGAGCAGGGTCACCAGCAACAGGCGCCGCGCATCGCTGCTGTGCGTGTGGTGGTGGTCGTGGCCCATGCCGCCCGAATCCCAGGTACTGGTCTCAATGATAGCGGCCAGGCCGGCTTGCTACACTCCTGCGCTCGACGCCCGGAGAGCTCCCGATGCAGGCACTGCGCCGACGAATCCTCAGCGTTCTCGAACCCCGCCAAGCGATGACCGCCGCCGCCCGGTTCTTGGCCTGGGCCCTGCAGGGTCTGATCGTCCTCAACGTTCTGGCGGTGATCCTCGGGACAGTGGATTCGATCGACCGGCGCTACGGCAGCGCACTCGAAGCGTTCAACGTCGCCTCCGTCGCCGTATTCACGATCGAGTACCTGCTGCGCCTGTGGACCGCGGTCGACCTGCCCGACCGACGCTTTGTCCGCCCGCTACGCGGCCGGCTGCGCTACGCGCTGACGCCGCTCGCCC
>CAZOUC010000070.1:6653-9248 GCA_964582825.1 uncultured Enterobacteriaceae bacterium
CGTTGACCTGCTGGCCATCGTGCCGTTCTACCTCGGCGCCCTGCTCGCGATCGACCTGCGCTGGCTGCGCGCCCTGCGCCTGCTGCGCATCCTGAAGCTGACCCGCTACTGGGGCGCGCTCGGCGTGCTGGCGGCGGTTTTCCAGCAGGAGGCACGATCGATCGCAGCGGGGCTGTTCGTGCTGACGGTCCTGCTGGTGCTCGCATCGAGCGGCATGTTCCTGATCGAACACCGCGTGCAGCCCGAGGCCTTCGGCAGCATCCCCGCGGCCATGTGGTGGGCCATCGCGACGCTGACGACGATCGGATACGGCGACGTGACGCCGATGACCCCGGCAGGCAAACTGTTCGGCGCCCTGGTCACGATCATCGGCATCGGCATGGCGGCCCTGCCGACCGCGATCCTCGCCTCGGGCTTCAGCAGCGAGGTCAACCGGCGGCGGGACGCCTTCCGTGCCACCGCGGAGACCGTACTGCGCGACGGCAGCCTGTCGTCTGCGGACCAGCAGGCACTGCTGGCGCTGCGCCAGTCACTGGGCCTGAACGAGTCGGACGCCGAACAGATGCTGATGGCTGCTGCGCGCGACAGCCTGGGCGTCAGCGGCGAGCACGCCGAGCAGTTGCTGAAACTCGCGCGAGGCGACGCTGTGCCGCGCCATGTGACCTGCCCGCATTGTCACAGGCCGTTCGAACTCTGAGCTCAGCTGCGCAGGTAGGACGCGCCGTTGACGTCGATGATCGTGCCGGTGCAGAACTCCGAACCGGGACTGGCGAGGAACAGCACCGCGTGCGCCACTTCCTCGGGCCGGGCGACCCGGTTCAGCGGACTCTGCGCGCGCACCGCGTCACCGGCCGGGGTGTCGAGCACGCGCGCCCCCAGGTCGGTCTCGACGAAACCGGGCGCCACCACGCCGACGAAGATCCCGTGCGGCGCGAGACGCTGGGCCAGGGACTGGCTCAACGCGTTGAGGCCCGCCTTGCTGGCGCCGTAGGCCGGGCTCTCGGGTTCACCGCGAAAGGCGCCGCGCGACGACACGTTGACGATGCGACCGCCGCCCTGGGCGATCATGTGCCGCGCCACCTGGTGGCAGAGATTCGCCGGGGCCAGCAGGTTGGTCGCCAGCACTTCGCGCCAGCTCGCCTGCCACGCGTCGTAGTCGACCTCGTCGACACGCTGGTAGCGGAAGATGCCGGCGTTGTTGACCAGGATGTCGAGTCGGCCGAAGGCGGCGTGTGCGGCGTCGGCGACCCGCGCGCACTCGTCCGGATCGGCCAGGTCGGCGTCGATGGCGACGTGCCCCGAGCCGGCGAGCGCCTCGAGCGTCGCCAGCGCCGCATCGCGCCGTTCCCGGTAGACGATGGCGATTCGCGCGCCGCGGGCCGCCAGGGCTATGGCCACGGCGCGCCCGATACCGCGTGAACCCCCGGTGACGAGCGCCGTGCGCCCGCTCAGTTCGCTCATGTCGATGCATGCTCCGAGGTCGAGATCCCGTGCCGCCATGCTAACAGCAGGGCACCGGGCAGGCGCACCAGGGCAGCCGGCGATTGCGCATTCGACGGTCTCGGTGCTACGGTAGGCCGAGCTCTCCTGCCGCCACCGCCCGGAGGCAAGCCACCTTGCATGCAACGGTTCTCAGCACCTATCGCTACCCGGTCAAGAGCATGACCGGCGAAACCCTCGACGAGGTCTGGCTCGGCGCGCGCGGCGTACCCGGTGATCGTGCCTGGGCCGTACGCGACGAGCTGCGCGGCGGCATTCGCGGCGCCAAGCGCTTCCCGGAGCTGATGCGCTGCCGTGCCAGCTACCCGGTGCCGCCGCCTGAAGAAGGCTCGGCACCGGCTCGGATCGTGCTGCCCGACGGCCGCGAGTTCGCCATCGACGACGCCGGGGCCGCTGCGGCTCTCAGCGAGCTGGTGGGCAGCCCGGTCAGCGTGTGGCCGCTGATGCCCGCCGCGATGCTCGACCACTACCGACGCGGCGCGCCGGTGCTCGAGGACTTCGAGGCGGAACTGCGGCGCGTGTTCGCGCGCAGCGAGGACGAACCGCTGCCGGAGCTCGGCGCCTTTCCGGCCGAAGTGCTCGAGTACGAATCACCCCCCGGCACCTACTTCGACGTCTACCCGCTGCTGCTGCTCAGCCGGCAGAGTCTGGCCACCCTCGCGGCGGCGGCGCCGGAACACGCTTTCGACGTGCGACGGTTTCGCCCCAATCTGCTGCTGGACCTGGACTCCGCGGCGCCGTTTCCCGAACTCGACTGGATCGGCCGGCGCCTGCGCATCGGCGAGGCCGAGGTCGAGGTCACGATGGCCTGCCCGCGCTGCGTGATGACGACGCACGCCTTCGAGGATCTGCCCAAGGACCCCGGCATCATGCGGACCCTGGTCCGGCAGGCCGGCGGCGACCTGGGCGTTTACGCCACCGTCAGCAGGCCCGGTGCGGTCCGGGCCGGAGACCGCGTCGAAGCCCTGTCCTGACGGCCGCCGGCACCCGGCCTCAGACCAGGACCAGCTGACCGCCCGCGGCTCGTGCCAGGTCCGGGCGGTAACCCCAGTAACGCTCGACGCGCTGCGGATCGATGACGTCACCGGGCAGCCC
>CAZOUC010000071.1:0-9175 GCA_964582825.1 uncultured Enterobacteriaceae bacterium
TCCAGCGCCTGGTAACTGAACGCGGCCATCGTGGCGTTACTCCAGCGTGGTGACGCGCAGTACTTCTTCTGCGGTCGTCTCGCCGGCCAGCACGCGCCGGCGGCCGTCGGCGAGAATGCTCGGATAACGGGCCCGCGCATGCGCGGTCATCAGCTGCTCCGAGTCGCCGCGATGGATCATCGCTCGCATCTCGTCGTCGACGACGATCAGCTCGTAGATGCCGGCACGGCCCCGGTAGCCGGTGTGGTTGCAGGCCGCGCAGCCGCGCCCGTGAAACAGCTGGCGCCCGTCGTCCGCCGCCAGCTGGAGCAGCTCACGCTCCGCCTCGGTCGCCGCAGCGGGCTCACGGCACTCACCGCAGATCAGGCGTACCAGGCGCTGCGCCATGACCGCGAGCAGGCTCGACGACAGCAGGAACGGCTCGATGCCCATGTCCTGCAGGCGTGTGATGGCGCCGACCGCGGTGTTGGTGTGCAGGGTCGACAGCACCAGGTGACCGGTCAGGCTCGCCTGAACGGCGATCTGAGCGGTCTCCGCATCGCGGATCTCGCCGACCATCACCACATCGGGGTCCTGGCGCAGAATCGCGCGCAGCCCGCGCGCGAAGCTCATGTCGACGCGGCTGTTGACCTGCGTCTGGCCGACGCCGGGCAGCTGGTACTCGATCGGGTCCTCGATGGTGAGGATATTGCGACTGATGTCGTTGATCTGCGACAGGCCCGCGTACAGCGTCGTGGTCTTGCCCGAGCCGGTCGGCCCCGTCACCAGGATGATGCCGTAGGGACTGGCCAGCGCGCGCTCGAAATCCTGCCGCGCCGGCGCGGCCATGCGCAACTGGTCCAGCTTGAGCAGGCCTTCCTGCTTGTCGAGCAGGCGCAGCACGACGCGCTCGCCGTGCATCGACGGAATCGTCGACACGCGGATGTCTACGGCATGACCGGCGACCTTGACCGAGATGCGCCCGTCCTGCGGGACGCGCCGCTCGGCGATGTCCAGCGAGGCCATGACCTTGAGCCGCGAGACCAGCAGCGAGGCGAGCATGCGCCGCGGCCGCAGCACCTCGCGCATCACGCCGTCGACGCGAAAACGCACCACCAGGCGGTCTTCGTAGGTCTCGACGTGGATGTCTGAGGCCTTCTCGCGCACCGCCTGCGACAGCAGGGCGTTGATCAGGCGGATCACCGGCGCGTCGTCGTCGGCATCCATCAGGTCGCTGGCTTCGGGGATCTCTTCGGCGAGGCGCCGCAGGTCGATGTCGGCACCGAGGTCCTCGGCCACCTGCACCGCCTCCGAGCTGTCGCGCTGGAAGCGGCGGGTCAGCTCGGCCTGGAAGACCTCCTCGCCGACCTGGCGCAGGGCCAGCGGGCGACCCAGCACGCGACGCACTTCCGCGAGCACCTCGAGTCCGGGCCGGCCCACGTACAGCAGCTCCGGCTCACCGTCGCGGTCATCGAGCAGGACGCCGTGGTCCCGGCAGAAACCGAAGGGCAGGCCGCGCATCGCGACCGCGACCGGGGACGCTTCCGTCTCCATGGTCACTCGGACTCCGCTGCGGCGCCCTGCTCCGCGGCCCGCGAGCGTTCGCGAATCCGTTCCGCTTCGCGGAGCTGCTCTTCCCACTCGGGCAGCAGGGGCAGGTCCTCGATCGGCAGCAGGTCCACGCCGCTGGCGCGCCGCTGCAGCTGCTGGTCGCGAATGTAGCGGTATTTTTCCGCCGTGGCGCCTTCGAGCACCGCCGAATCCCGGATCACCGTCGGGCGGATGAACACCAGCAGGTTGCGCTTGATTTTCGATGTGCTGGTATTGCGGAACAGGCGCCCGAAGCCCGGGATGTCACCGAGCAGCGGCACCTTCTGCACCCGCTCCTGCACGTCGTCCTCGATCAGGCCGCCCAGTACAACGATGGAGCCGTCGCGGACCATGATCTTCGACTCGATCTTGCGCTCGTTGGTGATGATGTCGGCCGCCTGCAGGCCGGTCAGGCTCGACACTTCCTGGACAATCTCGAGCACGATCGTGTCGCCCTCGTTGACCCGCGGTGTCACTTTCAGCTTGGTACCGATGCTCTCGCGCTGGATGGTCTGGAACGGGTTGTTCGGCGTCGAGCCCCCGCCGGTGCCGGCAAAGCTGCCGGTCACGAAGGGAACCTGCTGACCGACGTTGATCGAGGCCTCGCTGTTGTCGAGCGTCAGCAGGCTCGGCGTCGACAGGATGTTGGCCTGGGTGTTGTCCTGCAGCGCGTTGAGCACCGCCAGGAAGCTGGTGCCGTCCTGATCGATGTCGGCGATCCCGAACACCTGACCGGGGGTCGCCGCCAGCACGCTCGCGACCTCGCCAAGGCCGACATTGAAGTCGCCGCTGTCGCCGTCCGCACCGGCTGCCGCGGCCGACACCAGGCCGCCCAGGATGTTGCCCTGGGTCCCGGCCGGGTCCACGGAGCTGCCGAAGCCCTCGTCCTCGGACTGGAACAGCCACTGGATGCCGAGGTCCTTGATGCCGTCGGCGACCATCTCGACGATGATCGCCTCGACCAGGACCTGGGCACGGCGGATGTCCAGCCGATCGATCATCGCGTCGATCGCTTCGATCTGCCCGGTCTCGGCGGTGATGATCAGCGCGTTGGTGGCTTCGTCGGCCTCGACCACCGCCGGGGTCTTGGCACCGCCGGGCCCGTCGCCCGACGGCGACAGCTTGGACACGTTCTGCGCCACCCGGTTGAGCACGTCGGCCACGTCGGAGGCATTGGCGTACTCGAGGTAGCGGACGCGGGCGTTGCCGGACTGTTCCAGGGGCTGGTCGAGGCGCTGCACGAGCAGCCGGATGCGCTGTCGCTCCAACTCGTCGGCGTTGACCAGGATGCTGTTGGTCCGTTGGTCCGGCACCAGCTTGATCGACTTCTGGTCCTCGCCGCCGCCTTTCTGCAGGCGCTCGAGGATCTTCACCGTCTCGTCCGCCGACGCGTAGCGCAGGCGGATCACCTCGGTCTCCTCGATCGCGGCCAGATCGATGCGGTCGATGATCTGTTCGATCTTGGCGACGTTGGCGGCGGTGTCGGAGATAATGATGGCGTTACTCGGGGTATAGGCGGCCATGTGTGACTGCTGCGGCACCAGCGGCCGCAGGATCGGTATCAGCTTGGCGGCGTTGATGTTCTCGAGCTGGAACACCTGGGTGATGATCTCGCTGCCGCCGCGGGCCAGTGGGCCGCTGGTCTCGGCCATCGGCACCGAGGCACTGCGGGCGTCCTTCAGGGGCACCACGCGCACCACGTCACCGGCGCGAACCGCGGTGAAGCCGTGCACTTCAAGCACCGACAGGAACAGGTCGTAGAGCTCCTCCGGCCCGCCGACACTGCTGTCCGAGACGACGTTGATCCGACCCTTGACCTGGGGATCGATGATCACGGTCAGGTCCACCAGGTCCGCGACGTAGCGGATGAACTGCTGGAGCTCCATGTCCTTGAAATTGATCGCGATGATGTCGTCTTCGTCGGCGTGTGCGGCCATTCCGGCCACGGCGAGGGCGAGGCCCAGGCAGCACGCTTGCAGAACTTTCAGCGGCATGGTGGTGGCTCTTCGGATCGGATCGTCGAGGTGCCGTCGCGAGGCGGCGCAGGATAGCACAGTTGCCCGGGCGGAGCCGCTCATCCGTCCAGATCCAGGCGCATGCGATGGGTCTGGCTGCCACGGCGCACGGTGATCTCGGCGAAATCGCCGCCGTCGGTCACCATGCCGCGGACCTGGTCCGCCTCGATCTGGCCGACGGGGGTGCCGTTCAGGTGCGTGACGATGTCGCCGCGCATCAGGCCGAGACGCTGGAACATGGCCGCGTTGGGACCGGGCTGCACCTGGTAGCCGACGACGTTGCGCTGGTCATCGACGGCCGGCACCAGGCGGACCGTTTCGTACAGGGTCTTCATCTGCGACAGCCGGTTGCCGCCCAGCATGCTCGCCGGGCGGATAATGGTCGGCGTCGGCGGCTGCGCGGCCTGCGGCGGAGCGGGCCGGGCCACCCCGGGTCGGGGCGTGGCAGCGGTCTGGCGCTGACGTGCCGGCGGCGTCACCCGGTCCAGTTCGTCCTCGAAGAGCAGCAGCTTCTCGATCGTGCCCTTGTTGTCGATCAGCACCCGGTCGTTCAGTACGCGGGCCAGTTTCACCCGCGGCCCGGCCGGCAACTCGTCACCGACCCGGTAACTGTCCTGCGCGCCCTTGTGCGCGATGACCGCCCGGGACCGCTGCTCGTCACGCGCCACGAACACCCCCTGCAGTTCGAGCGGCAGGCGCGTTTCCTCGGCCGACTCCTCCTCGACGCTGAGCGCGGGTTCAGCCACCTCCGGCAGCGCCTCCGGCTCGGCGGCGGCCCCGAACAGGCGCCAGCCCTGCAGGCGCTCGGGCTCGATTCGCAGGCCGGGAGCATCCGCCGGGGCCGCGTCGACGACGGCCGCGCCGGGTTCGATGGACGGCGGCCGCAAGGCCAGCAGCAGCAGGGACAGCACGGACCAGGCGGCCCACAGGACCAGCAGCAGCAGCACGCCGCGACGCAGCACGTCTTCACTGACCAGGCGCTGAAGCCGGGCGGGATTAAACACTGTCCGATTCAATTGTGCCGTCCGATTGCCGTTGCCTGCGTTCGCGTCGCTAAGACCGCGCCGCTTGCGCTGCGGCGCTGACGCCCGGGATCGGCGGCGACACCGCGATCGGTTACCGCCGCCGCGGGCCCCGCCCGCCTGCGGGCAGGCGCCATTGTACATGCCCGGCGGGGCGGGCTGGCGAGCATTCGGTCGCGAAAAGTGGCCTAATAAGCGGGCACCCCCAGGCAGGAGAACCGCGATGAGTGACAGCTTCCAGGCCATCGTCGCCAGCGAAGACCAGGGGCGGCCGACAGCCGCCCTGCGCCAGCTCCGCGAAGCGGACCTGGCTGACGAGGATGTCCTCGTCGACGTGAGCTTTTCGACGCTCAATTACAAGGACGGCCTGGCGCTGACCCGGCCGGAGCGGATCTGCCGCAAGCTGCCGCTGATTCTCGGCATCGACCTGGCTGGAACCGTACGTGAATCGCGCAGTCCGGACTGGCAGGCCGGCGACCGCGTCCTGGTCAACGGCTACGGCCTGTCGGAGACCCGCGACGGCGGCTACACGCAGCGCCAGCGGCTCAACCCGCTGCACCTGCTCAAGGTGCCGGACGGCCTGTCGCTCGAGCAGGCGATGGCGGTCGGCACCGCCGGCTACACGGCCATGCTGTGCGTGCACGCGCTCGAGGACCACGGCGTCGACCCGGGTGACGGCCCGGTGCTGGTCACCGGTGCCGCCGGTGGCGTCGGCTCGACCGCCGTGATGCTGCTGTCCGCTCTGGGCTACACCGTCTGCGCCAGCTCCGGCAGGCTCGACCGGTGCGCCGACTACCTGCACAGCCTGGGTGCCGGCGAGCTGCTGGCGCGCGAGGAGCTGTCCCGCGAGTCGAAGCCGCTGGAAAAGGAGCGCTGGCCAGCGGTCGTGGACTGCGTCGGCGGCGCGGTGCTGGCCACGGCCCTTTCGCAGACCCGCTACAACGGCATCGTGGCGGCCTGCGGCCTGGCAGGGGGCGCGGGTCTGCCGGGCACCGTGATGCCGTTCATTCTGCGCGGCGTAACCCTGCGCGGCATCGATTCCGTGATGGCCGACCACCGCCGCCGGCAGCGCGCGTGGGCGGCGCTCGACCGCCTGCTGGACCGCGAACGGCTGGCCGACCTGTACCGCGTCGAACCGATGTCGCGGGCACTCGAACTCGCACCGCAGATTCTGGCCGGCGAGATCCGCGGTCGCGTGGTGATCGACGTCAACGCCTGACCGGCCCGGTCAGCCGACGACGCGGGCCCGCCCGGCGGCCTTGGCGCGCTGCATCGCCAAATCGGCCTCGCCGAGCAGCGCGTCGAGATCGTTGTCGCTGCTCGCGAAAACGGCGATGCCCGCCGAGAAGAGTACCGGGATCGCGTCGTCACCGTTCAGTAGCGGGTGCTCCTCGGCTGTGGCCAGCATCCGCTGCACCAGCTTGATCGCCCCGTCGCGGTCGGTGCCGGGCAGCAGCAGGGTGAATTCCTCACCGCCGTGGCGGGCCAGCAGGTCGGTCTCGCGCAGGTGGCGCTGGAGGATGTGCGCGAGGTGGATCAGGGCGCGGTCCCCGGTGTCCTGTCCGTAGCGATCGTTGATGTCCCGGGCGTGGTCGATGTCCAGCAGCACCAGGGCCAGCTGATGCCCGTAGCGCCGCGCCCGCGCCAGTTCCTGCCAGGCGATCTCGTGAAAGTGGCGCCGGTTGGCAAGCCCCGTCAGGCTGTCGCTGCTCTCCAGCTCGCCCACGCGGTGGTTGACCCGCTCGAGTTCGATCACCGCCTGGCCGAGTTCCTGGCGCGCGCTGCCCAGTCTGACCTGCTGCCAGAGCAGCGCGGCGAGCAGCAGCACGCCGGCCACCACGGCGGCGCCGAACGCCCGACGCCAGTGCGCAGCCGCGTCGTCCGTATCGAGCAGCAGGTAGCGGTCCTTGATGCGCTCGATGCCGTCGACGCCCAGGCGAGCTATGGCGTCGTTTACGCTGACCAGCAATTCGACCTCGCCGATCGCCACGGCGGGCCGCAGCGGCTCCCGGTACAGCGCCTGGCGCGGCACGAAACGGCCAACGGCGCCATTGCGGGCCATGAAGTGGTGAGCCGCGTCGCTGCTGTCGATGAACGCCGCGATGCGACCGGCCAGGGCGTCATTGATCATCGTGCGCGAGTCCGGGTACGGCTCGCGGCGGATCTGCGGGTAGTTCTGGCGCAGGAAGTCCTCCTCGTAGCCACCCTGGATGATCCCGATCGGCAGGTCGGCAAAGTCGCGCAGGGAATCGACGCCGAGCGCCGGATCGACGAACAGGGTCGGCGTCGCCTCGATGAGCGTGGTGCCGAATTCGAGCAGGCCGGCGCGCTGCTCCGAGCGAATCAGCCCCGCGTGTACGTGCGCGCGGCCGTCGGCGACGGCGGCAATGGACTCGTCCCAGTCCAGCAGCAGGAACTCGACGTCGACACCGTCTTCGGCCGCGATGGCTCGCCACAGCTCGACGAACACGCCGCGTGCCTGGCCATCGGTGTCGACAAAGCTGAACGGTTCCCAGCTGCTCGAGGAACTGACGATCAGCGGATCGGGCAGCTCCGCTCGCGCGGTGAAGCTGTACAGGGACGCCAGCAACAGGGCCAGGGCGGTCGGCAGGCGGAGCGAAAAACGGCCGGACGGCATCGACTCCCGGCTCCCGTTCAGCGCAGCCCCGCGTCGTCGTCGAGATCGCGGTGCAGGTCGAAGTCGCAGACGTGATGGTGGAAGGTCAGGTCGCCCATCTGGGTCGCCCTCGGGTATTCCTTGCCCTCGATGCTCTTGTGAACCTTCGCTTCGATGAACACCTTGACCGCGAGGTCGTCGAGCAGCCCTTTTCGAGCCTCGTCCTCGAGGATGCGGTGGGCAATGTCGGGCTTCATCGCCCGCTTGTAGGGCCGGTCCGAGGCCACCAGCGCGTCGAAGATGTCGCAGATCGTCATGATCTTCGACGGCAGCGGAATCTCTTCGGCACGCTTGCGGTGCGGGTAGCCGCTGCCGTCGAGCTTCTCGTGGTGCGCGCCGGCGATGCGCGGGATGTCGCGCAGCTCCGGCGGCCACGGGATCCGTTTCAGGAAGGCAACCGTGTGCGTGACGTGGTTCTCGATCTCCTGCCGCTCCTCGCGGCTCAGACTGCCCTTCGGGATCGACAGCGCGCGGAACTCGTCGGGTGACAGCAGGGTCTCCGGATCGCCGCTTTCGAGGGCTGCGAACGGGTACTGGTGAATCTCCTGCAGGTAGCCGTGCCCTTCTTCGGGCAGCACCTTGGGTTCGTTCGCCTCCAGGATCGCCTTGAGGTAATCGTCGAGTCGCCGCAGTTCCTGCTGCAGGCGCTGCTGGATCTCGCGCTCGAGTCCGGCGTTCCACTGGCCGCCGGCATGTGCCGCCACCAGGCTCTCGACCGCCTGGCGCTGCAGGCGCTCGCGGGTCAGGGCGATGCGCCGCTTGACGTCGCGCAGGTCGTGGTCGTAAAGCTTGCGCGCCTTGACCAGCACGTGCTCGCGCACCCCGACCTTGCCGAAGTCGTGCAGCAGCGCCGCGTAGCGCAGCTGGCGCAGCTGCTTGCGGTTGAAGTGTTCGTGCTTGAACCGGCTGTAGTTGCTCTTCGGCAGCGCCAGCGCCAGGCCTTCGCACAGGTCCGCGACCCGGAAGCTGTGGCCGCTGGTGGTCGGATCACGCTGCTCGATGGCGGCCACCGAGGCGCCGACGAAGCCCTCGAAGAGCTCGGTGATCTGGCGCAGCAGGCGGTTGTTCTCGATGGCTACGGCGCTCTGGCTGGCAAGACCGCGCAGCAGGCGCGCCGCGGCCTCGTCGAACGGCAGCGTTTCGCGCAGCGCGATCTCCGGTGAGGTCAGACGCGCGCCGCGCTCGCGCTTGCGGTTGATGAACTGCAGCACACCGACCACGTCCTTGCGGTGGTTCAGCATGGGCAGCGCCAGCATCGACACGCTGCGATAACCGGCGCGATCGTCGAAGTCGTACTTGAAGCGATACGGCGCGTCCTCCGGTATCGCATAGACGTCCGGCACGTTGAGTTCGCTGGCGTGGTTGGTCACGTAGCCGGCGATCGAGTCGTTGTCGATCGCAAAGCGCTGTTCGGCAAATGGAAAGTCGACCGAGTCGTTACGGGTCAGCTTGAAGACCAGCTCCGCCGGCTGCGTGCTGCGGTCGACCAGGTACAGGGACACCGCGTCGATCGACACCAGGTCCTGCGCCTCGTCCAGCACCTTGTTCAGCAGTTCACCAAGAGTGCGGGCCGAGGACAGGGTGATGCCGACGTCGGTCAGGCGTGCGACGCTGTCCCGGGCGCGCTCGTGGCTGCGGCGCAGCTCGTGGTTCTGTCGCGCCAGCAGCCACTGCTGGCAGGCCAGGCGCAGGAGCTTGGCGGTCGAGGCGCTGCCGGCGCCGGGATCGAGCAACAGGTCGGCGTCGACGTCGAGTTCCGAGCCGGCGACGAACACCGACTCGGGCGAGTACTTGCGCCAGGTGCCGAACTCGATCTCGGCCAGCAGGCCGGCGTCCAGGACCACCACGGCCGGATTGTGTTCGGCCAGTTCCGCCGGCTGTGTGACCGTCAG